>JACADX010000035.1 GCA_013389125.1 Parvularculaceae bacterium
GCGCCTGAGCGAGGTCGCTTCTTAAATCCTCAAGGTCCTCGACGCCCACGGAAAGCCGCACGAGCGAATCGTCGACGCCAAGTTCCTTGCGGCGCTCCGGCGGTATCGACGCGTGCGTCATGATCCCTGGATGTTCGATGAGGCTTTCAACGCCGCCGAGCGACTCGGCGAGCGTAAAAAGTTCGACGCGCTCAAGCATCGCTTTCGCCGCGTCAAGACCGCCTTTGAGATAGACCGTCAGCATGCCGCCGAATGCGTCCATCTGGCGCCGCGCGACTGCGAAACCGGGATGGCTCTTGAGGCCCGGATAGGCGACGCGCGCGACGGCCGGGTGCGCTTCGAGCCATTCGGCGAGCGCCGCCGCGTTCCCGCAATGTCGCTCAAGGCGGAGCGCAAGCGTCTTGAGGCCCCGGAGCGCGAGATAGGAATCAAACGGTCCCTGGATTGCGCCGACCGAATTTTGCAGGAACTGCAGGCGCTCGCCGAGATCCTTGTCCTTGACGACAAGAACGCCGCCGATGACGTCCGAATGACCGGCGAGGTACTTTGTCGCCGAATGCATGACGATGTCGGCGCCAAAGTCGAGCGGGCGCTGGCAAAAGGGCGATGCGAAGGTGTTGTCGCACCCGACAACGACGCCGCGCTTCTTCGCAATCCTCGAGACGGCCTCAATGTCGACGATCTTCAGCATCGGATTGGTCGGCGTCTCGATCCACACGAGTTTGGTCTCGGGGCGGATCGCCGCTTCGAAATTCTCAATTCGGCCGAGATCGACATAAGAGACCGACAGACCGGCCGAGGATTTCCGGACGCGCTCGAAGAGGCGATAGGTGCCGCCGTAAACGTCGTCCATCGCGACGACGTGGGCGCCGGCCGGAAAAAGTTCGAGCGCCGTCGAGATCGCCGCCATTCCCGAGGCGAAGGCGAAGCCGCGCGATCCGTTTTCAAGATCGGCGATGCAGCGCTCATAGGCGAAGCGAGTCGGATTATGACCGCGCGCGTAGACGAAGCCCTTGTGAACGCCCGGACTTTCCTGCGCGTAAGTCGACGTCTGGTAGATCGGCTGCATCACCGCGCCAGTGAGCGGGTCAGGCTCCTGGCCGGCGTGAATGACGCGGCTTGAAAAGGCGAGGCGGTTTCTGGTTTCGGTCATGGCGGAAGCCCCTCATGGATCGGGCCTCCGCTACCAGCTTCTCCCCGCGGGGAAAAGGCGAGGGCGCCGGTCGGCCCTCGCCCGCCTTTACGCCCGCTTGATCGCGATGCGCTTCGATTGCGTCTGCGCTTCCGGCGGTTTCGGAAGCGTCAGCTTGAGGACGCCGTTCTTGATCGTCGCCTCGACGGCGTTGGGATCGACGGCGAAAGGCAGCGTCATTGATCGCGTGAACGAGCCGTAGGAGCGCTCCATCACGCGATACTGCCCCTCTTTTTCATCCTTGCGCTCGAATTTCTTCTCGCCGCGGATGGTGAGGAGGTTGTCGGCCACCTCTACGTCAATGTCCTTTTCGTCGACGCCTGGAAGCTCCGCCTCGATTTCGACGGCGTGGTCGGCCTCGTGAACGTCGATCCGCGGAAGGCGCGCGTCATCGCCCTCGCCGCGGAAGGACGTCGGAAACTGGAAGCCGGAGAAGACGTCGTCGAAGAGACGGTTCATCTCGTGCTGCAGCCGGTAAAACGGATCGCCCGAGAAAGGCTCGGACCGCGCCGCCGGCAGCGACGAATTGCGATTGAAAAGCGATAGCGGTCTAAACGCCATATGCGTCTCCATCGTTACGGTGAAACGAGTACGAATACGCCGGCCGCCGGGAAAGGCTCGCCGGCGATGACGAGATAGGCGCCGCATTGGCGCATTCAAGTGCGGCGAAGCGCCTCTTCGGCGGCGATCGAGCGGATGCGCCTGACCATCGCGGAAAGGCCGTTCGAGCGCTGCGGCGTCAAGTGCGCGGCGAGATCAAGGGGGGCGAGCGCCGCGTCAGCGTCGACGGCGTAAATTTCCTGCGGCGATTTCCCCGAATAGAGCGCCAATAGGAGCGCCACGAGGCCCTTCACGATGTGAGCGTCGGAATCGCCGGCGAAGTCGAGGCGGCCGTCGGCGCGCTCCCAATGCAGCCAGACCTGGCTCGCGCACCCTTTGACCTTGTGCGCGTCATCGCGCTTCTCCTCCGGATACGGAGCAAGCGACCGGCCGAGGTCGATGAGATATTTGTATCGCTCATCCCAGTCTTCGAGAATAGCGAAGTCCGAAACGATTTCGTCAAAGCGCGCCATGACGGGGAAATAGGCGAGGGGCGGCGCGGCCGCAAGGCGGCCCAAGACCGCGGCGAGCGCATCTTCGCGGCCGCTTTCGGCCGCAAATATCGCGCAATACGGGCGGAGCCGAAAAACGGCGGCGATGCGGGAAGCGCAAAGCGAGGCGCCTTCCCGAAAAGATGCGCGCGGTCGCCGTCGACGGCCTTGCCGGCGGTTTGTCGCAGAGGAGGCCGGTCGCAATCGCGGCGAACGATCGCGTCGCTTATTTCCTGTTTTGCGGGAAATGGGATCTTGAGGGGGCGCCGCCTCGACAACGACGCCAGACTTCGGCTTGAATTCGCGAACGGAAAATCGCCGCACGCAGGAACGGGAGCGGGACCTTGACCATGTTGAAGCGTTTCGGCTTTTGCCTCGCGGCCTTGGCCGTTGCAATCGGTGCGGCCCGCGCCGAAGCGCCCGCCGCATACGAAGTCGCCGGCGCCGTCGTTCATGAGATCTCATCAAGCGCGACCGGACGCTCTTATAAGCTCATTGTGAAGACCCCGCCGAGCTATGCGGCGCCGGAAAATGCAAAACGAAATTACCCGGCGATCTATCTCAACGACAGCGAACTCTTTTTCCTCGTCGCGGCAGGCGCGCCGCTGCTCTCCTATTATAATCGCGCCATCGAGGAAGCGATCATTGTCGGCGTCTCCTATGCGATCGGCGAGGATCCGATCGCCAGCCGCCAACGCGACCTTACGCCGGTCGCCGACGAAAGTTTCAAGAACGAAACCGGCGGCGCCCCCGACTATTTCGAATTCCTGAAGAATGAAGCGATTCCGCTGATTGAGCGGTCCTACCGCACCGATACGACGCGTCGAACGCTGGCCGGGCACTCGCTCGGCGGAACATTCGGCGCCTATGCGCTGTTGCGGGAGCCGGAACTTTTCGCCAATTACGTCCTGATCAGTCC
>JACADX010000462.1 GCA_013389125.1 Parvularculaceae bacterium
CGCGCCCGAATGCGCGCGCGAAAGCCCCCTACCGGACGCGCACTGTGACGGTCCCGCGCGCGACGAATCCGTGATGGTTGCGGATCCAGTAGGAGAACCGGTCGACGCCCCTGAAATCCGGATAGGGCGCGTATTCAAATGATCCGTCCGCAAGCTGCCGAACATTGCCGTTGCGCGCATGCGTATGGCCCGAAGCGATCACCACGCCGTCGGCCGATGCGTCGTTGACGAAAGCGTCGATGACGACGGCCGCGTTCGCGGGCGTCGCGACATAGTCATTCATCGCCGTCGGCGCGCCGACAAGCGGCCGCCATCGCCCCTGGTCCGCCGGCGTCCCGTCAAGGCGCGTCGCCGGCCAGGGAAAATAGGCTTCCGGCTTCACGACGAACGACGTCTGGAAGATTTCGCCGGTGAGACGATCCGAATAAAACTCCGGAACGACCATCGCTTTTTCACCGGTGCTGAGCGTCATCCAGCCCCGCTCCGCCGCGAGCTGTTGGAAATTCGTCCAATTGATCAGGAACTCGTCCGTGGCGATCGGATAGATCGTGCGCCCCGAACTGTCGTCCTTTGCGCCCTTGACGTAAAGATAAAGCGCGCTGGCGTAGGGAATCGCGGGCCCCGAGCCCCAGACGAAAGCGAGCGTCGGCGGCTTCGAGGTTACGGGGCCGGCGAGAATCTGGTCGCTCGAATCGTAGTTGAGGAATTTCTTCTTCCGGATGCCGGCGAACGAAGCGCCGACCACGGAATATCGGCTCGTTCGCCCGAAGACGCGCGTCGCCGCCTTTGAGAGATTGACGCCGTAATCGAAGCTCGAGATCTTCGTGCCCGCGACGGCGAGATCGTAGGTGTTCATGCCGAAATCGACGCCGATCGTGTCGGTCGCCGCCCAGGTCCCGACAAGAAGCCCGCCTTTCACCGTGTAGCGCGAGGTATAGGTGATGTCGACGCCCTTCGCGACCTCCCACGCGGTGAAATTGTCGATGACGGAGCGGATGTCGTGCGGCTCGATCGGCCGCGGCTTGACGATATGAAAGCCGACTTCCGAGGCGATGACTTCATTATCCGTAAACTGAGCGATTTGCGGCTTGTCGATGCCCTGCGGCTTGAAGCGCATCGAGCCCGGCATGCACAGCGACTTCGCGACGAAATCCGGCGTCAACGGCTGCGTCGAGCCGAGGTCCGTGTTGCGGTGGAAATAGACGAACCCCATCCCGCCGGTCATGCCGACGGCGAGATTCTTGTGAAGGCGCACCGAGCGGCTTTGCAGCCAGAAGCCGTCGCCGGTGCGCCCGAGGTCGAACGCGTCGACGTCCGCGGCGTCCTTGACGATGTGGTCGACGCCGACGCCCTTGATCGCCGTGTTTTCGACCCAGGCGCCGATTTCATTGCCGCTTTCAGCGACGAAGCCTGCGCCGAACGCGTTCCAGACGTTGTTCTGGAAGAGGAAGGCGTTGCCGGCGTGCTGGGCGACGCCCCAGCCGGGCGATCCCCAGACCGCCGCGCCGCGAACGACGGGAGCGACGTTGTCGGCCGGGAAGCCGACTTGATGAAGATGCAGCGGGTAGCGCCCCTTGACGTTTGAAGTCGGCGTCGGCGACGTGAGCTCCGCGGCGTCGATCGCGCGGATCGATTTGTCCGTACGCCCCATTTCAAAAAATTCGACGCCCTCAATCGTCGTCTCGGTCGACATGAACATCGCATGGCCGCGCTCCGGTTTGGGAACCGATGCGCCGTTCTGCGTCGCGAGGCGCACATTGCGCGAATAATTCACGAGATAGGCGCCGAGCGAGGGGTCGGGCGCGGGATGGCTGTAGGAGAGCTTTGAGCTCAGCTGGACGGTCGACCCGTTGACGGCGGCGATGTAGCGGATCTCGTCTTGCGTCGGACTGGCGAGGACGACCCCGTTCGCCGCATCCTGCGGAATGAACCGCGTGCCGGTCAGAACGACGCGGTCGCCGACCTGCCAGCCGACCGGCGCGGCGGCGAGCTCGATGACCGTCGCGCCCTTCAAGGGCGTCGCCGCTACCTTGACCCGCGGCGTCTTCAAGGCGCCGTAAAGCCGGACGCGCGACGCGGCGACGAGGCCCTTTCCGAGAAGGCTCGGATCGCTGACGACGTCGAGCGGACCGAGATCGGCGAAAACAATCTCGGCGCGGACCGTCGCCGGCACGGGCGTCTTGCGCGTTCCAGCGAGGAGTTCGCCGCCCGGCGCGACATAGAGAAACTCCGTGATAAGGCGGGCGCTTTGCGTCGAGGAAAGCTCGAGGCATCCCTCAACGCGAACGGATTTCAGCGTTGCGCTTTTCGGAACATCGAACACGACGCCGACGCCCGCCGGAATGACGATCCGGCCGGCCGGAGCGACGCCGCCCCAGGTCGCCGGATCCGACCACGCGCCTGACTGCACCGCCCTGACGCCGACGGTCGGCGGCGCGATCGCATCGAGCTTTGCAAGGGTTCCAAGGTGCGCCGACGCCGGCGGGGTCGTCGCCGGCCGCGCGCCGGCGCAGGCGACGAGCGGGGATGCGAACGCGTGCGGCGAAGCGGCGAGAACGAGGAAGGCGGTGAGAGCCGCCGACCATTGTCTGCGGAAAGTACGGCCGGGCGAAATCCGTCGGGCGACATGGTGCGCGACGTGGCGCGCGACATAGCGCGCGACGGGGCGCGCGACGGGGCGCGGCGGCGCAACCGTCGCCGCCGGCCGTCGCGGCCGCGTACGGATGAAATGTCGATCAGCGCTCGACAGCGCCGACCCGGCGCCGCGAACGATCCCGGCCAGCCCCAAACGACCCACGACGCCAGACCCTCAAAAACGCAACCCCGGCGACAGCTGACGATATACGACAAAAGCTACGGATTGGGGCACGAATCATGCCAAATTTGCGTCTTTTTTTCGGGAGCTCGTAAGGACGCCGCGCGCGGCCGCCAATCCGCCGCAGGGGGGCGATTGTTGCGTCGCGGCGGGCCCCATGCTAACCCGGCGCCCGATCGCGTCGAGG
Source organism: Parvularculaceae bacterium (assembly GCA_013389125.1). Taxonomy (GTDB): domain Bacteria; phylum Pseudomonadota; class Alphaproteobacteria; order Caulobacterales; family Parvularculaceae; genus Amphiplicatus. The sequence continues at coordinate 3,003 of JACADX010000462.1, forward strand.
GGCCTCTTGCGCGCGCGAGGTCGGCTCCAAAACTCGCTTTAAATTCAATAAGTTAGGCGGCGTTCGCCGCCGGACCGGACGGGAGCGTCAAAGCCCTCATGTCTTCGGAAGCCGCTTCGTCGCCGGTCGTCTCCGGCCCCGCGCTTCGCTACGCCGAAGCGCTGTTTGATCTCGCGCTTGAACAGAACGCGCTCGAGAAGGTCGAAGCCGATGTCGGCGCGCTCGCCCGCGCGATCGAAATGTCGGGTGATCTCCGCAGCTTTCTGACGAGCCCCGTTTACGACTCCGAAGATAAAGCGCGGGCGATCGACGCGCTGGCGGCGAAAGCCGGCGTTTCGACCCTGACGAAGAACTTTCTCGGCGTCGTCGCCAGAAATCGCCGGCTTTTTGCGCTCGCCGGAATGCTTGCCGCCTTCAAGAGGCGCCTTGCCGAGCATCGCGGCGAAGTCGCCGCCGAAGCAATCGCCGCGGCGCCTTTGAACGACGACCAGGCGAAGCGCCTCAGAGGCGAGATTGAGCGCGTCGTCGGCAAGGCCGTCAATCTTACCGTCAAGGTCGACAAGGACCTTCTTGGCGGCATGATCGTGAAGGTCGGCTCGAAAATGATCGACTCTTCGCTGAAGACCAAACTCAACCGTTTGAAATCCGTGATGAAAGAGGCTTGACCCGTGGAACTCAACGCAGCCGAAATTTCGAGCATCCTGAAGCAGCAGATCAAGGATTTCGGTAAGGACGCCGAAGTCTCGGAAATCGGCCAGGTGCTCTCGGTCGGCGACGGCATCGCGCGCGTTTACGGCCTCGACAACGTCCAAGCCGGCGAAATGGTCGAATTCGCGAACGGGGTCAAAGGCATGGCCTTGAACCTTGAAGCGGACAATGTCGGCGTCGTCATCTTCGGCGAAGAC
>JACADX010000227.1 GCA_013389125.1 Parvularculaceae bacterium
GCGCGATCGATTTCTTCGAGCGGGCGAGCGGATCGACGCCGGGAAACATGCCGCCGCCGATCCGGTCGACGCGAATGACGTCCGCGCCGTGATCGGCAAGCATCATCCCGCAGTAAGGACCGGGACCGATGCCGGCGAACTCGATGATGCGAATGCCGTTCAGTGGTCCAGTCATGAAATGCTCCGCGCGGCCGCCTTCTCCCGTCAGCGAAGCACGCATCGCCGGCGCCTTCAACCGGCTTCAGCCGCAGGACGAAACGTCAAAGCGGAGCGCCGAGCCCGCGTCCTTGGCGATCCGTCCGCCGTCAGTTTCTGCGACCCGTTCGTCGTGAGGTCATTGATTGCGCGATGACATCCAATGAGACAGGATCCAATCGCATCCGCGCAAGCGGCAAGAGCACGCCGTTCTCGAGCGCGATGTGCCGTCGCAGCCGATCTGCGAACTCCCGCAGCAGCGCGCACTCCCCGCGTCCGCGTCGCCGCCTACGGCCAGGACGCGCAGAATTCTTAGCGCTTCGCCGCTTTGCTGCTCATCCTCGCGGTGCTCGTCAGCAAGCACGTTCAGCAGCGCGTCGATATTGTCGTCTTTCTCGCATCTGCCTCTCAATATCGGGAAAAAGCAGGCTTCCTCGTCGAGGATATGCTGGGCGAGATCATCCTCAATGAAGCGGATGACCGCGGCGATCGTCCGTCTATTGATCAGTCCGTCGGCGATCAACAACAGGATCTTCGCGGCCTGGCGCTGGCGAAGATGCTCCGCCAGCAGGAAGTCAAGCGGCGAATTGACAAGCGCGGCCGCCTGCGGCTCGATCGCCGTGCGCGGATCAGAACGGTCCGCGCTGTCGCTCTCAGCGCCCCGATCGCGCCCATCGCCGTGAGCGATCGTCATCGCCGCCTCCATTCGTCAATACTGAAACCTGATCGACGCCCAGACGAGACTTCGGTCGGCGAAGCCCGGCGCGCCGTCGTACACAGCGCCCTTGAGTTCCGCCGACCAGCGTTTTCCGATCGAGGCGGCGAGTCCTGCGTCGACCTCATGCCCTAGATCGGCGCCGCCGCGTTCCGCCTCGAAATCATGATAGGCGACGAACGCGCCGTAATTGGCGCCGAAGAGCCCGTTCCTCCAGTCGAGTTGAACTGTCCCGTAAATGTCCTCGATTCCATTTGCAGGCGTCGTCAGGAAGACGTCGGCGAAGCCCTGGAACTTGTGCAAGGTTGCGAGCGGCGTTGAAAAACCGATCGCGCCGTTTCCGCCGAGCTGCTCATAGCCGACGCGCAAGGCGGTGAAGGACGCGACGAACGACGCCTCGCCGTGGAGATAATCCTCCGAATAGTCGAAGGGATTCGCCGCATAGTCGCGCTGCTTGGCGTATTCAAGGACGAGCCCGGCCTTGACGTTGTCTTCCTTCGAAAAGACGCGCGTCACATCGTAGCGCGCGCCGAATGTCTGCGACGAGAGAGCCGGCGCCTCCTCAAAATCGAGCAGAAGCCCATAGGCGGCGAGCTTGCCGAATTCCTTGGCGTCGTAGGTTGCGGCGAAGACGTGGCTGTCGCTGTCGAACTCGCCGAGCGGATGGTCGTCGCCGAACACCCGGTGGACGCGGCTGATATAGAGGTAATCGACACCGAGATTGTCGACGAAAGTCGATGAAACCCGTACGGCGTCGAACGTCTGCTGGTTCTGTCGGAATTCGACGGCGCCGACGAATCGCTGATTGAGAAGGTTATAGGCTTGGCGCCCGATGGTGATCGGCGTCTTCTCGATGCCGGTGAAGGTCGCCTGCGCCCGGTTGAGCTCGGTTGCGTCGGGGTCCGCAATCACCGGAAAGAGCGCCTTGCCGTTCGTCGTCGAATTGAAGCGATCGTCGCCGATCGACGCGACGTTCTCGAACTCCGCCAAGATCTTGAAGTTGTGAAATTCGCCCGTCTCGAAGCCAAGCCGCGTTCTTATCGTGTTGGCGTAAGCGTTGTCGGCGAAGCCCGCCTGGTCCTTCCATTCGAACCGATAGCGGACGTCGAGGATCGGCTTTCCCGCCTTGATCGCGGCGACGACGCCCGATTCCTCGGCGGGTTCTTGCGCCTCTTCAGCGGCGGCGCCGATCGGCGCAAGGGCGAGGAGCGCGGCGGCGAGAAGGAGAGGCTGTTTCGTTTTCATGGTCGATCCCCATCAGGTGAAAGCGGGCCCGTCACTCGGCGGGCGCGACGTTTCGTTTGGTGCGGACGAGCTGGTAGCCGCGCCGGCCGAGATACCAGACCGGCGCGGAGAAAATGTGGACGAGGCGCGTGAACGGAAACACGAGGAAGATCGTGAGGCCGAGCGTCAGATGCGCCTTGAAGACCGGATGCGCGTCGGCGACAAGATCGGCGGCGCCGCCGCGGAACGTCCAGATGCGCTGCGCCCATTCCATGAACTTCGTCATTTCATGGCCGTCGAGATGCTGCATCGAGACCGGAATGGTCGCGAGTCCGAGCAGGAGCTGCGCGAAGAGGAGGAGAAGAACCGCCGTGTCGCCGAAGCTCGACGTCGCGCGGATGCGGGCGTCGAAAAGCCGCCGATGCGTCAGCATGGCGATGCCGACAAGGCACATGAGGCCGGCAAGGCCCCCGGCGATAATCGCCAGCTTCTGCTTCGCGCCGTGCGAGATTCCGAGCGCGTCGAAGACCGCAATCGGCGTCAGAAGGCCGACGAAGTGCCCGGCGAAAATGATCAGCACGCCGACATGGAAAAGGACGCTGCCGATCATCAATTGGCGGCGGCGGAGAAGCTGACTTGAACCCGAACGCCAGGAATGCTGGCCGTGCTCGAACCTCAGAAGCGATCCGATGAAGAAAACCGCAAGGCAGATGTAAGGGTAATAGCCGAAGAAAAACTGGTTCAGAAAATCTCGCATCGGTCATCTCCTCGCGTCGCCGCTGTTGCACGGCGCATCGCCCGAGCTTGAACCCGGACCGAACGTCACGGGTTGATCCTCCCAGCCGGCGTCGAGCGCGGCGAAATCGTTCGGATCGTCGTCCGGCGCCTTGAGGAGTTCATCGAGATGGCGCGCCGCAGGCTCGCCCGCGGCGATCGCCTCGATCGTCCGCAGCACATACGCGTAAGGCGACTTCCGTCGCGCGAGACGCTCACGAAGCGCCGCAAAGACCGCGATCGGCTCGGCGAGAAGCGCGCGCGCCTCCTCGACCGGCCGCAGCGACAGATATTCGAGAAACATCGGCAGATAGTCGGGAAGCTCGCGCGCGTCGGCGTCGAGCCCCGCCTGTTCGTAGAGCGTCCGAAGATCGACCATCGCTTGTCCGCGATCCCGCGACTCGCCGTGCACATGCTCGAAGAGGTGGAGCGACAAGGACCGCGTGCGGTCGAAGAGAAAAACGTAACGCTCCTGAAGCTCGAGGAGGTCCTGCGTTTCGATCTCGCCGATCAGCCTTTCGAGCCGGTCGACGAGCCACTTTGGCGCGATCGCCTCGCCGGCGAGCGCCGCGCGGATCGCCGGCGCCGCCGCCTTGATGTCCGCTGTCGGATAGGAAAGCAGCGCAGACAGCGCCTTGAACGTCGTCGCCATCACGCGGTCTCCTTCACCGAGGGTTTCGCAAAGAGGCCGGTCCATTGCGGCGCGTTCTTGGGCTCGCCGCAGCCCTCGCCGAACGAGAAGCCGCAGCCGCCCTTGAGGTCGTAGGCGTTCTCGACGTATTCGCGGTGCGAGGTCGGAATGACGAAGCGATCTTCGTAATTCGCGATCGCCATCAACTGATACATGTCCTTGATCTGCTCGGATGTCATGCCGACCTTGCCCGGCAGGCTGGCGTCCTCGGCGCCTTCATAGTGAACGGAGCGCATATAGGCGCGCATGGCGATAAGCTTCTCGAGCGCCTTCGCGACCGGCTCCTCATCGCCCGCGGTCAGAAGGTTTGCTAGGTATTGCATCGGTATGCGAAGCGACCGGACGTTCGGCATTGCGCCCTTCTCGCCGAAGGCGCCCGCCTCCGCCATCGACTGGATCGGCGACAACGGCGGCACGTACCAGACCATCGGCAGCGTCCGGTATTCCGGATGCAACGGAAAGGCGATCTTCCATTCGATCGCCATCTTCCAGATCGGCGACTTGCGCGCCGCCTCCATCCACGCGTCCGGAATTCCTTCCGCTTTCGCGGCGGTGAACACCTTCGGATCGTTGGGGTCGAGAAAAATGTCGAGGTGGCTCTTGTAGAGGTCGGTCTCCTTTTCGACCGACGCCGCTTTCTCGATGCGATCCGCATCGTAGAGAACGACGCCGATGTAGCGGATGCGGCCAACGCAGGTTTCCGAGCAGATCGTCGGTTGCCCCGCTTCGAGGCGCGGGTAACAAAGTATGCACTTCTCAGACTTGCCGGTATTCCAATTGTAGTAGATTTTTTTGTACGGGCACCCAGACACGCACATGCGCCAGCCGCGGCACTTGTCCTGATCGATGAGGACGACGCCGTCCTCCTCGCGCTTGTAGATCGCGCCCGAGGGACAGACGGCGACGCAGGCCGGGTTGAGGCAATGCTCGCAAAGTCGCGGCAGATACATCATGAAGGTGTTTTCGAACTGGCCGTAAATGTGCTTCTCGACCCTCTCGAAATTGTAGTCGGCGGAGCGCTTTGAGAATTCGCCGCCGAGAATCTCCTCCCAGTTCGGGCCCTTGTTGATTTTCTCCATTCGTTCGCCGGTGATGAGCGAGCGCGGCCGGGCCGTCGGAAACGCTTTCATCTCCGGCGCTTTTTGGAGATGCTCGTAATCGAAAGTGAAGGGCTCGTAGTAATCGTCGATCTCGGGAAGGTGCGGGTTTGCGAAGATCTTCGAGAGGACGGAGAGCTTGCCGCCCATTTTGGGCTCCAGCTTGCCGTTCGCCTTGCGCCTCCAGCCGCCGCTCCAGCGCGCCTGGTTCTCCCAGTCGTCGGGATAGCCGATCCCCGGCTTGGTCTCGACATTGTTGAACCACGCATATTCGACGCCTTCGCGGCTCGTCCACACGTTCTTGCAGGTGACCGAGCAGGTATGGCAGCCGATGCACTTGTCGAGATTCAATACCATCGAGAGTTGGGCGCGGACTTTCATTGCGCGGCCTCCATCGCTTTCGCCGGCGCCTCGAGCCAGTCGACCTTCTTCATTTTTCTGACGACGACGAACTCGTCGCGGTTCGACCCGACCGTTCCGTAATAGTTGAAGCCGTAGGCTTGCTGGGCGTATCCGCCGATCATGTGCGTCGGCTTCAACACCGCGCGCGTCACCGAATTGTGGATGCCGCCGCGATGGCCGGTCACTTCAGAGCCCGGCGCGTTCACGATCTTCTCCTGCGCATGATACATCATGATCATGCCGGGCTTGACGCGCTGCGAGACGACGGCGCGCGCCGTCAGGGCGCCGTTCGCGTTGTAGGCCTCGACCCAGTCGTTATCGACGATGCCGGCTTCCTTCGCGTCGGTTTCGGAGAGCCAGACGATCGGCCCGCCGCGCGACAAGGTCAGCATCAGGAGATTGTCGGTGTAGGTCGAATGAATGCCCCATTTCTGGTGCGGCGTAATGAAGTTGAGAAGAATCTCCTTCTCTCCGTTAGGCTTTCGCATCGACGTCGTCTTGGTGTCGATCGGCGGCCGGTAGACGCAAAGCGTTTCTCCGAAGGCGCGCATCCAGAGATGGTCCTGATAAAGCTGTTGGCGCCCGGTCAGCGTGCGCCACGGAATCAGTTCGTGAACATTCGTATATCCGGCGTTGTAGCAGACCTTTTCCGACTCGATCCCCGACCATGTGGGCGAGGAGATAATCTTGCGGGGTTGCGCGACGACATCGCGAAAGCGAATCTTTTCATCCTCTTTCGGCAACGCGAGATGCGCGTGTTCGCGGCCTGTCGCCTTCGACAACGCTTCCCATGCTTTGACGGCGACTTCGCCATTGGTTTCGGGCGCCAGCATCAGGATGACTTCCGCGGCGTCGACGTCGCTGTCGATCTTCGCCATGCCCTTCGTCGGGCCGTCTTCCGTCACGACGCCGTTAAGCGCCTTAAGATTGGCGACTTCATGCCCGGTGTTCCATTGGATGCCCTTGCCGCCATTGCCGATCTTCTCCATCAGCGGACCTAGCGCGGTGAAGCGCCTGTAGAGATTCGGATAGTCGCGCTCGACGATGGCGATCACCGGCATCGTCTTGCCGGGGATTGGTTCGACCTCGCCCTTCTTCCACTCCTTTACATCAAGCGCCTGCGCGAGTTCGCCGGGGCTGTCGTGCTGGATCGGAACGAGGACGACGTCCTTCTCGACGCCCAGAATTTCAGGCGCCACTTCCGAAAACGTCTTCGCGATTCCCTTGAAGATCTCCCAGTCGCTCCGGCATTCCCAGAGAGGGTCCACCGCGTTCGTCAGCGGGTGGATGAACGGGTGCATGTCGGACGTGTTGAGGTCGTTCTTCTCGTACCAGGTGGCCGTCGGCAGCGCGATGTCGGAATAGACGCAGGTCGTCGACATCCGGAAATCGATCGTCACGAGAAGATCGAGCTTGCCTTCCGGCGCCTCGTCGCGCCATTTCACTTCTTCGGGCTTCTGGCCGCCGGTCTCGCCGAGGTCCTTCCCTTGCACGCCATGCGTCGCGCCAAGCAGGTGTTTCAGGAAATACTCATGGCCCTTGCCGGAGGAGCCGAGGAGATTCGACCGCCAGACGAAAAGATTGCGCGGCCAGTTCGACGGATCGTCCGGGTCCTCGCACGCCATCGCGAGTCGCCCTGCTTTCAACTCACGCGCGACGAAGTCCTTCGCTTCCATGCCGGCGGCGGCGGCGTCCTGCGCGACCTTCAGCGGATTGCGCTGAAGCTGGGGCGCGGACGGCAGCCATCCCATCCGCTCGGCGCGCGCGTTGAAGTCGATGAGACTGCCCGACCATTTTCCTTCCGGCGCGAGCGGAGAGATGATCTCGTCGAGACCCAAAGTCTCGTAGCGCCACTGGTCCGTGTGCGCATACCAGCAGGAGGTCGAGTTCATCTGCCGCGGCGGACGGCTCCAGTCGAGCGCGAAGGCGAGCGGCAGCCAGCCCGTTTGCGGGCGGAGCTTTTCCTGGCCGACATAATGCGACCAGCCGCCGCCCGACTGGCCGATGCAGCCGCACATCACCAGCATGTTGATGATGCCGCGGTAGTTCATGTCGATGTGGTACCAATGGTTGAGCCCCGCGCCGAGGATGACCATTGACTTGCCGTTCGTTTTCTCCGCGTTGTCTGCGAAGGCGCGCGCGACGGCGACTGCCTTGTCGCGCGGCACGCCGGTGATCTTCTCCTGCCAGGCCGGCGAGTATGGCGCGTCGTCGTCATAGGATTTCGCCGTATTGGCGTCGCCGAAGCCGCGATCGACGCCGTAATTGGCGATAAAGAGGTCGAAGACCGACGCGACGAGCGTCTCGCCGTCGACGAGCTTCAGAGTCTTGACAGGAATCTTGCGCTCAATGATGTCGGGGTGACTAGTCCCGTGGAAATGGTCGTGCTTGCGCGCGCCGAAATAGGGAAACGCGACGGCTGCGATCTCGTCCTCGCGGCCTTTCAGGGACATCGCGAGCTCGGTCTCGGTGCCGCCTGACGCGCGCTCTTCGAGGTTCCATTTCCCCTCTTCGCCCCAGCGGAAGCCGATCGACCCGCGCGGGCAGACGATCTCTCCCGTCTTGCCGTCGATCGCGACGGTCTTCCATTCGGGATTGTTCGCCTCGTTGAGACCGCCGACGAAATCAGACGCGCGAAGAATCCGATCGGGAACGAGTCGCCCGTTCTTGCGCACCAGGCGCACGAGCATGGGCATGTCGGTGTACTGACGCGCGTAATTGATGAAGTACGGCGCTTGCCGATCGACGTAGAATTCCTTGAGGATGACGTGGCCGAACGCCATAGCGAGCGCGGCGTCAGTCCCCTGCTTCGGCGACAGCCAGATGTCACCGAACTTCGACGCTTCGGAATAGTCGGGCGAAATGACGACGCTCTTCGCGCCCTTGTAGCGGACTTCCGTGTAGAAATGCGCGTCGGGCGTCCGCGTCTGCGGGACGTTCGAGCCCCAGAGCATCAGAAAGCCTGAATTGTACCAGTCGGCGCTTTCGGGAACGTCCGTCTGTTCGCCCCAGGTCATCGGCGAGGCGGGCGGCAGGTCGCAATACCAGTCGTAAAAGCTCATGCAGACGCCGCCGAGGAGCGATAGGTATCGCGACCCCGCCGCGTAGGAGACCATCGACATCGCCGGGATCGGCGA
>JACADX010000421.1 GCA_013389125.1 Parvularculaceae bacterium
AACCTCGCCGTCGCCGCGCGTCGGCGGCCGGCGCCTTCGCGCTCAACACGGCTATGCTCGCTCTGCTCGCGGTCTACGGCCGCGTTCACATCTATGTGCCGAACAAGCCTGCGGAATCGATCTCCGTCGTCTATGTCGATCTCCCGGCGAGCCCGCCGGTCATCGACCTTCGCGATCCTGAAATCGCGCCTGAGCCCGAGCCCGAGCCGATTGAAGAGCCGGAACTGACGCCGGAGCCGGAACCCGAGCCCGTTCCCGAACCGGAACCGCCGGCTGAGCCCGAACCGGAACCGCCGGCTGAGCCCGAACCGGAACCGGAGCCGGTCATTGATCTGACGCCCGAACCCGTCTTCGCGCCGCCCTCGGAAATCGAAGAGGCTCCGATGATCCCGGAGGACGCGCCTGCAGCGAACGCCAGCGTTGCCGAGCCGCTTCCAGGCGACATCACCGTCGAGGGCGAACAGGCGCCTGCCGAAGAAGCCCCGCCGCTTGTCGCGGTCGAACCGGAAGCAAGACAGGCGGAGCGCGACGAAGACGCCGGCGACGAAGAAGACGACGGCGACGCGGCGGGCGCCGGCGAAATCGCGGCGGGCGAACAGGAACGACAGGAAAGCGCGCCGGTCGCGGCGGCGGAACCGGCGCCCACGAAGGAACCATCGACGGGCGACGACATGTTCGACGAGGAGCCCATGTTCAACGGCAGACGGATGGCGCTGCCGCCGGTGGACCTTCCGAAAGGCGAGACTTCAGCCGTACCCGGAACATCCGGGGTTGTCGCGATCTATTGTCCTGAAGAGTTCACCGACAAGGAAAAGATCGCCGAATGCGCCGGCCGGCCGGAGATCAGGTCGGGCTGGCGTCCCGGTTCGTCGGGCGAGGATTTCTCGAAGGCCGCCGCGGTGCTGAAAGATCGCCGCAAACATGGCGACTTTTCGAACGACGACGTCACTTTCGGACCGGAGCTTGCAAGGCAAGCGGAAGAAAGGAAGCGCATCGACGATCTTGAGGATTTCCGCCGAAAGCAAGGCCTCGACAAAGCCGGCGTCGCGACAGACCCCGCCGCAGGAACGCGCCCTGATCTTGTTCCCCCTTCGCCCGAGCCGTCATGGACGCGCCGCGACGATCCGCTCGTCGACAAGGAGGACGTCGAGAAGCTCCGCAAGGAACTTGAAGAGGCTGAAAAGCGGAAATCGCCGCAATAGCGCGCCGGGCGCAAAAGCGGAATCCGGTTTTGTGCGAAAAAGGCGCGCTAAAATGATCATTGGATCGAATGGCGCGAACCTCAAATCGCGCTCGACGATCCAGCCGGCCGCGGTCACGCAATCCTGCGATAAAGGGCCGCGACGTCGCGCGCATAGGCGTCGGCGTCGAAGAGCGGCGCTGAGGCGTTCGAGGCGATAAGGGCGCGACGAATGTCCTCGCCAGCCGCAATGCGCGCCGCAAGATCGAGCGCGATCTCAACATAGGAGTCGGCGTCCTTCGCCAGCCATTCGCGCCGGTTCGCCGCGGCGAGAAGACTGGCGCCCATCCGGCCGCAAAAGCTCCGTCCTTCGAGCGCCACGGTCGGGACTCCCATGTAGAGCGCATGCGCGGTCGTGGTGCCGCCATTATAGGGAAACGGATCAAGAGCGATATCGATCTCAAGGTAGCGCCGCATCGCCGCCTCGAATTGCTGCGGCGCTTCGAGGCGAAGCCGCTCGCGCGCGACGCCGCAGGCCGCAAATTGCTCGGCGGCGGCGGTCGCCGTTTGCGGTTCGGCGAAAGCGGCGCATTGGAGAAGGAGGCGCGATGTCGGCGCTTCGCGGAGGATGCGCGACCATAATGCGACGACGCCGGCGTTAATCTTCGGGAAATGATTAAGGGAGCCGAAGAGGACCGGCCCGTTCTTGCGCCGCGGCGCCGGCGACGGCATGCCGGGCGGCGGCGTGAAGCAGAGAAAGGAACGCGGAAGCCGCGCCAGTTTCTCCGAATAGAGACTGTCCGCGCCCTCGGGGAACAGCGTATCGTCCCCGATAAGCCAGTCGACGCCGCGATAGCCCGTCGTCGAGGGATAGCCGATGAAGCAGGCGGTCGACGGCGCCGCCGCAAGGCCGAGCACCGCCAGGCGGCGGCCGCTCGTATGTCCTGAAAGATCGACAAGGAGATCGACGCCGTCGCGCCGGACGAGATCAGCGACTTCTTCATCCGTGAGCCCTTCCGTCGATCGCGTCGCGACGAGGGCGCTCATCCTCGCCGCCGTGGCGTCGCGCCGCGGCTTGGCGTCGTAAGCGAGGCTTTCGATGGAGTATTCCGGCGCGCAATGGCGTTCAATGACCGGCGCTAGGAACTGCGCGACAGGATGATTCCCGAAGAAATCGGCGGTCAGATAGCCGACCCGAAGCGTTTTTCGGGCGTTTCGTCTTGGCGGGCGCGCCGCCCGGAGCGGCCATTCGTCCGTCAGCCTTTCGTGTTCGCTTCTGACGAATTGTGGCGACAACGCCGGGTCATAAAGGAGCGACATCAGATAGCTCGACGCCGCCGCGCGCCGTCCCTGCGGCGTCGCGAGGAGCTTTTCAAGCTCCCGGCGGGCATCGAGCGGACGCCCGATGTTGATGAGGCAGTTGGCGATTTCGACCCGAATGATCGGCGCGTCGTTGAGCTCGCCGGCGGCGTCATAGGCCGCGATCGCGCGGCGGTAATGCCCGGTCGATCGATAGAAATAGCCGAGGTTCTGTAGCGCTGTCGGATCGCCGGGTTTTAACGCGACGGCGCGCTGCAAGAGCGCGGCGGCGGCGTCCCCGTCGCCGCTCATGAAAAGCTCGTTGGCGCGGCGCGTCAATGCGTCCGGATCGCTTGCCGACGCGTCGATCCGCGCGAGCGCTTCGCGCGCCTTGTCGAGAGCGGGCGAAATTTCGAGCGCGCGCGCATAGGACGCGGCGGCTTCCTCAAGGGCGCCGGAATCGCGCAAGGCATTGCCGAGATTGAAATGCGTCTCCGCCGGCGCCGACCTGTTCTCCGCGGCGCGCCGATAAAGCCGAATCGCTTCGGCGATGTCCCCGCGCACGCGCGCAATGCGTCCGAGATTGGAAAGCGCGCCCGGATGGTCCGGCGCCGACTTCAGAATTTCGCGATAGAGCGCTTCCGCCTTGTCGATGCTGCCCGCGCGATGATTCGCAACGGCGCGGTCGAACAGCGCTGCCAGATTCATCGGACTTCAGGGCCTATCGAGAGAACGCGTCTGATCTCGT
>JACADX010000436.1 GCA_013389125.1 Parvularculaceae bacterium
CCGTTGAGCCTTGCCCGCGCGCGCCGCGCCCCGATCAGCGGAAAAATCGCCGCCATTTCGGGGCCTTTTTCGCGGCCCGTCAGCGCAAGGCGCAAGGGATGGAAGAGCGCCCTTCCCTTCGCGCCCGTTTCGGCTTTGACGCGCTCGACAAACCGGCTCCAGCTTTCATCCGTGAGCGGATCGTCTGGCACGAGCGCCGCCGCGCGGGCGCAAAAGCCCCTATCTTCGATGACGGGATCGATCGCGCCGTCGATGACGCCTTTCCAGTCGGCGGCGTCGGCGAGCTTGACGACATTGCCTTTGACGGCGTCCCAGAGGCGCTCGCCGACCCCGAGCGCGCCGAGCCTTCCGCCAAGCGCCGCATAGGGCAGCTCATGCAGGATCTTGGCGTTGAGCTGCAAAAGTTCCGCCTCGTCGAAGCGCGCCGGCGCGCGGCCGATCTTCTCGAAATCGAAGGTCTTCGCGAGCGCCATGAGGTCGGGCTCGGGCAGCACCGGCTCCGACGTCCCGAGCTTGGCGAGAAGGCTCGTGATCGCGGCCGGCTCGAGGCCGTCTTCGCGCATCTGCTCGATCGACAGGGAGCCGAGGCGCTTTGAAAGCCCCTGGCCGTCGGCGCCGATCAGAAGCGAGTGATGCGCGAACTCCGGCAGGCGGCCCTCGCCGCGGACGTCAATCACCGCGCGCATGATCTCGATCTGCACGCCGGCGTTCGTCACGTGATCCTCGCCGCGAATGACGTGGCTGATCCGGCAATCGATGTCGTCGATGCAGGACGGCAGCGTGTAAAGATACATGCCGTCCTCGCGGATCAGCACCGGATCGGAGACGCTCGCGGTGTCGACGACGGTTTCGCCGCGGATGAGATCCGTCCACTGGACGGGCTTTTGCGAGAGCTTGAACCGCCAGTGCGGCTTTCGCCCCTCCGCCTCGAACGCCTGTCTTTGCGCGTCGGTCAGGGCGAGCGCCGCCCGGTCATAGACCGGCGGCAGGCCGCGGGTCCTTTGCAGCTTGCGCTTGCGGTCGAGATCCTCCGCAGTTTCGTAGCAGGCGTAAAGGAGCCCCTTCGCGCGGAGCGTCTCCGAAACGCGATCATAGTCCTTGAACCGCGACGACTGGCTGAACGTCTCGTCCCAGTCGAGGCCGAGCCAGGAGAGGTCGGCCCTGATCCGATCCTCGTTCTCCTTCGTCGATCGCTCGAGATCCGTGTCGTCGATCCTCAAGATGAACTTTCCGCCGCGCGAGCGGGCGAAGAGCCAGTTCCAGAGCGCGGCGCGCACATTGCCGACATGCAGCTTGCCGGTCGGCGACGGCGCAAAGCGGACGGTGACAGTCATCTTGAGGCGGCCCTGTTCGCGGGAGGCGGCTTGCTACGACAGCCCCTCCCGCCCGTCAAACCGGACGCCGGCGGCGCAAACGCTCCGCCGCGCCGTCTCATCCTTCCGGCGAAAGCGTCTTGAGACCGGCGCGCGGCCGAGCGTCATTCGGGCGTCCGGCGAGGGAGGGATCGATGAACGCACTTCGCAGCGCGCTGAGAAGCGCCCTTGCCGCCATGTCAGCGGGCGCGATCGCCCTTTACGCGAGCGCCGCGAGCGCCGGCGATCCCTTCGCGTTCGAGTGGACGGAACTCGACAAGGGCGTGTGGGCGGGGGTTCGTCCGGTGTCCTACAATTCGCCGCCGACGGGTTCGGCGCTCATCGTCATCGGCAAGAAAGGGGTCTTCCTCTTCGACCCGGCCGGAACGCCGCTCGTCGGCGAGCGCGTCGCGGCGAAAGTCGCCGAGCTGACCGACCTGCCGGTCACCCACATCGCCGTCAGCCACTGGCACGGCGACCACTCGATGGGCATGCACAAGGTCCTCGAAAAATATCCGAACGCGGAAGTCATCACGCATGAATTCACCGCGCGCGCGATACAAAGCCCGCTCAATTCGTTCACGCCGCCGACCGACGATGACGTCAAGGCGACGCGCGAGCGAATCGAGACGGCGCTCAGAACCGGAATGCGTTCGAACGGACAGCCCGTCCTCCCCGAAATGCGCCCCTATTACGAAAACGTCCTCGCCCATCTCGACCTGACGACCGCCGAACTTCGCGGGCTGAAGCCGATCACGCCGACGAAAACGATGACCGACGCCATGACCATCGATCTCGGCGGGCGCAAGGTCGAACTCAGGCACATGGGTCCCGGGAACACCAATGGCGACATCATCGCCTATCTCCCGAAGGAGAAGATTCTCGCAACCGGCGACATCGTCGTCAGCCCGACCCCTTACGGATTTTACAGCCATCCGGCGAGCTGGGTGAACGTTTTGACCCAGCTGAAATCCCTGCCGGCGCGCCATATCGTCCCGGGCCACGGCGCGATCATGACGGATACGGCCTATTTCGACGCCTTGATCGAGGCGCTCTCCTTCGTCGCGGCCGAAGTCGACAGGCTCGCGGCGGAGGGAAAAACTCTCGAGGAGACGCGGGCCGCGCTTGACTGGACCGCCGTCGAACAGCGCGTCACCGGCGGCGACCCGCTTCTCGCCGTCTTCTTCGACGGCTGGTTCAAGACCCCGATCGTCGAGGCGGAATACAAGATCGCGACGGGCCAGGACAGCGAGGACTTGTCAGCTCCCGCCCCCCAGCCCTGATCCGATTCGGCCGTCCTGCCGCGCTCAATCCCCGTCGGGCGCCGCGCGCCGACCTCCGCTTTCCAAGGGGCGCGAAGGCGCCGCCCGCCGGTTGATCGTCCGTAGACGGATAGCCTGTCGAGAGTTGCAAAAATTGGAATCTTCTGCTCACGAATTTTCAGCCCGAAACCCGTTAACCAAACTTTTTTCGTTAACCAAATAACGCCCTGATCCGCCGCCGTAAAAAAAAGTTATCCAACACTTTATCCCCCACCTTATCCCCCAGTTTATCCCCCACCTTATCCCCCGCTTTATCCCCCTCCCCCCGAGGCCGCCTTAGAGTCGCGACATTGCGCGATCACCAAAGCGC
>JACADX010000228.1 GCA_013389125.1 Parvularculaceae bacterium
GCCGAAGGCGGCGGGCCGGAGCCCGGGGAAGGATCGGCAAGACCAAGATCGGACAGTTGCGCATTGCCGATGCCGCCGAATGCCGCACCGAAGACGACACTTCCGCCCGGTGAAATCGACGACCCGAGCTGGATGGTCAATGCCGATTCACCCGTGTTCCCCGGACCTTGCGCGCCAATCCCTGCCGAGCCGCCAGTTACATCCTTGTCGATCGGGCCCTGCTGCGCGGGCGGAGCCGTATCAAGAAAGGCCTCAACGGACGCAAACCAGACAACGGACGACGCGAAATCCGGGTCGGAAAAGGAAAACGAGTCGCCGGGACCACCCGGCTGGACGACAAGCACGGCCTCCCCGCCGCGGTCTTCGATCAAGAAATTCCGAGAGTCGCCGGGGCCAAGGTAATAGAACGCGCCGGATTCGCCGAGCAGCCCGAAATGGAGCTGCACGTCGGACGGTACATCGACGCTGTTGAGGAAGAACCCATCGCTATAGGCGTTGACTGTCAGCGCCGGCCGCATCCACGGGATCGCGACAAGACCGGCGGACAAGGCGTCGATCGCGCCGGTCTTGATGTTGCGAACAAAGATCTTGGAGCCCTGATCGGGGTCGATGATCTGTACCCCGAGG
Organism: Parvularculaceae bacterium; assembly: GCA_013389125.1. GTDB lineage: Bacteria > Pseudomonadota > Alphaproteobacteria > Caulobacterales > Parvularculaceae > Amphiplicatus. The sequence continues at coordinate 628 of JACADX010000228.1, forward strand.
TTCAGCGCATCCGGCGCGAAATCGATGAGATAGAGATCAGCGCCGGCGCCGCCGATCAGATTGACGGCGGCATTGTTCGCGCTGAATTCCGTGTCCGCGATCGCGTTGCGCTCGGCGACGGTGAGGGCGCTGTAATCGAACGACGGCGTATGGATATTGCCGAGGAGATCGTTTCCCGCCCCGCCCGTGACCGAATCAAATCCTTCGCCGCCGAAGAGGCTGTCGCTCCCGTCGCCGCCCGTGAGCGTATCATCCCCGCCGCCGCCGTCGATGCCGATCGAGCCGGTGAAACCGTCAAGATCGATCGCGTCGCCGCCGCCCGGCGCGATCAGCATCTCGATCGAGATCAGCGTGTCAGTTTTCCCGTAGGTGTCGGTGACGAGCAGCGTCGGCTCGTTATTCGCCGTCGGCGCGCCGATTGCGATGTCGCCTGCTTCAAACGTCTGATTGGCGGTCCCGTCTTCCAACGAATAATCGACCGAGTCGACGCCCGCGCCGCCGTGCAGCACGTCGTCGCCGGCGGTCGATGCGCTGAGACCCGCGCCGTCGCCGGCGAGCAGGTCGTCGCCGGCGCCGCCGTAAAGTGCGTCGGCCTCGCCGCCCCCGTCCACCGAATCATTGAGCTCTTCGGCAAGCACAAGGTTCTTCTGATCGGCCTTGTCGACGCCGAAATGCTCGATCGCGACATCGCCCGAGCGGTTCGTGGCGTCGACGATCACAAAGACGTCGGCGGTCGTCGCGGTTGCATCTGGCGTGTAGAAGTTCTGAATGAGCTGAAGGCACGCCGCTTCGTACTGCTCGTCAATGAGGGCCTTCCCTTCGGTCGCCGAGAAATGCCGGTCCGTGTAGTACGTGACGAGGGCGTTGTTCGCGTTCTTGCCGTCCAGGAACCTGATCGCCGTCTTCGACTCGAGAAAATCATTGTCGGCGGCTGGCATCCGTTCGCCGCCCGCGCCATCTTCAGTGTACAACCCAAACATGTCTCCCTCGGCCTTGCGCCGAATCTGGAGGCCGGCTTAAAGGGTGTCGTTCGCGCGCAGCGCGTTGGTGCCGTAGACGATCTCGTACCAGATATTCGCGCGCTTCAGGATGATGTCTTCGGGCGTCGATGGATTGTCCTCGATAAGGCCGATTGTCGTCGGCGCAAAGTTCTCGATGCTAGCCGCCGTGCCGGCCGTCGTGTTGTAGAACAGCGAGATCAAGGCCGCGCGCTCGCGCGAATCGCCGATGTCCTCCGCGCCCAGGGCTCCGGAAAGGCCGGCTTCCCAGGTTTCGATGACAATGTTCAGCAGGTTGGTCGCCAGCGCGTCGGTTATTGTGAAATTGCCCCATACCGCAATAACGTCGGCCTGCGTCGGCACCCTCGTTACGGTCGCGCCACCGACATCAAACGTGACGACCGATCCGGACTTGTAACCTTCGAGCGCGGTCTGTTCGTTGGCGGTCAGCGTGATGCCGGCAGCGGCAAAGTTGGTCAGCGTGGCAGAAAGCGATTGGACGTCCATGTCCCAGCCGTAGCCGACAGTGATATTTCCGCCTGGCTGCTGAACGCCTGTCCGGGAGCCCGCCTGTAGCAGAATTCTGTTTTCGGCGATCTTGATCTGCTGATTGCGATCGGCCTCATACGAACCGAACTGCCAGTCGGTGCTCGTGTTGCTTTGTATGGACATGGTTTTCTCCCCCTTGCGACGTTGGAAAACTGGTTGATTATTCGACGGGTTCGCCGCACAGCACCCGCACGCTAAAGTCGCCGAGATATTTCACGAGAAATCGATACTCTAGGGTCAGTTCTCCTCTTTCGGCGGCGGCCGCCTCATCTCTCAAAAGGTCTCGTTTGGACGTCAGCAGCAGCACCGGCTCACCCGCGATGACACCAATTTCGACCAGCGTTTCCGCCAAATACGGCAAGTCCCGCACCGGTTGGGCGAAAACTTTCGTCTCATTGAAGAAAGCGACGTAATCATTCGGCAGCCAGACCTTGCCGCGCTCTTTCCCGTTCGGCTCAACTTTGAGGCTTTCGAGAAAACTGTCGAACGAAATTCGCCGCACCCCAGGGATAGAATCCGCCGCCGTCGTTTGGCTCATTTGTCGTTGGAAAATCGATTCCAAACCCTTTGCGTCGATGTCAGCGAATAAAGGGCTTCGTTCGGAGATAATGACGAGGCTATGAGCGTCAAATTCAGGAAGCCCGCCAAGGCTGGCCGAGTATGTTCCAATGAAGACTCGCTCCCTTGCGCCGTCGCCATCGAGATCGAGCGGCTTTCGGACTTCATCGACGGCCGCCGGCCACCCGCGCCAATAAGGCTCGCCTGGAAACGCCGCGATTTCCAACGGTTCGAATTGATCAAAGGCGGTCTTGCAATCAATCTGATGCAAGCTGGCGTCCGCCGCCTTGCGTGCGCCCCTTTCCGAAGACGCGCATGACGCCGACATGGCGCCAAAGGCGAGGATGAGCAGCCGAATCGAATGACGCATGGACAAATGCCCCTTGCAAGCTGGTTAGCGCGATCCCCCCCCCCGCTAAGTCAAGCCCAAGTCAAAGGGATGTCGGGCGAGGTATCAAATCGCCTGAATATGAGAACAAACAGCCGTTCGCCCCGCGCCGTCGCCGGCTAGGAGATCATTCCCGTCGCCGCCGAAAAGATAATCCGCCGCGCCTTTACCGGTGAGAGTGTCGTTTCCGGCTTCGCCCAAGATCAGATTGACTGTGTTCGTATCGTCCTTCCCACCCGTCGCGCCCGCCGCTGTCGCGTCATTCGCCAAAATTGACGATCCGCCTGTAGTCGCATCGAATTGCACCCAGTCGATGTCGAGCGCATTCGCGGCGCCGATCAGCGGCTCGATCAAGTTCTGACGCAGTATGAGCAGTTCATCGGCGATCGCCGCATTGAAATTGTCATGCTCGTCGCGATCGAGAATGCGGGTGTAGATGCGGTTGCCGGCGTTGTCGTTGTCGTTGAACAGCGTGCTGAGCGATTTCGCGTAGTCACTCACATGCGCCGCGGGATCATCCTTGGCCGCCTGCGAGACGAGACCAAGCTGCTCCGACTCTTCGGCTCGCCGTGATTGCGCGGCCGCATCCGTAAAGTTCTGGTGATTGTACCGGAGTTCATACCAGGC
>JACADX010000056.1 GCA_013389125.1 Parvularculaceae bacterium
GCGAGGCGCTGGAAGCCGCCGGCCTCCTCGCGGACGATTTCCAGATCCGCATCAACGACCGCAACGTTCTGTCGGGGCTTCTCGAAACGATCGGCCTCGTCGGCGACGAGCATTCCGACAAGCGTCTCGGCGCCTTGCGCGCGATGGATAAGCTCGAGCGTCTCGGCGAGGCGGGCGTCCGCGCGCTTTTGGGGCCCGGACGCAAGGACATGTCAGGCGACTTCGCCGAGGGCGCAAATCTTTCCGACCGGGACATCGACCGCGTTATGGCGTTCATGGCGGCGACCGCGCCGACAAACGCCGAGACTTGCGCGCGCCTTGCCAATGTCATCGGCGGCACGGCGGCCGGCGCGAAGGGCGTCGAAACGCTCGCCGAGATCGCCTCGCAGCTGAAAAAGCTCGGCGTCGGCGACTCGCGCGCGAAGGTCGATCTTTCCGTCATCCGCGGCCTTGAATATTACACCGGACCGGTCTTCGAGGCGGAGCTGGTCCGCGAGATCAAGGAGGACGGGCGTCCTGTCCGCTTCGGCTCGATCGCGTCGGGCGGGCGCTATGACGGTCTCGTCGAGCGCTTCAAGGGCGTTGAGGTTCCGGCGGTCGGCGTCTCCGTCGGCGTCTCCCGACTGCTGGCCATTCTCGAAGTCCTTGAGCGCGGCGGATCGCGAGGCGAGGGGCCGGTCGTCGTTCTCGCGCTCGAAAGCGATCAGATGGCGGACTATCAGCTGATGGCGGCGGAGCTGCGCGGCGCCGGCGTCCGCGCCGAAGTCTATGTCGGGGGCTCCGGCATGAAGGCGCAGATGAAATACGCCGACAAGCGCGCCGCGCCGCTCGTCGTCATTGTCGGCGGCGACGAGCGGGCGCGCGGGGAAGTCACGATCAAGGACATGCGCCTCGGCGCCGAGCTCGCCAAGAAGATCGAAGACAATGTCGAATGGCGCGAGGGGCAAAAAGCGCAGGCGAGCGTCCCGCGCCATAAGCTGGTCGAGGAGGTGAAGCGGACGCTTGCGCGCGGCTAGAGCGGCGTGCGCGGTTCAGCGCGAAAACGCCGCGACAAACAAGGATTAGAGCAAGCGCACTGCTTCCGAATCATGGCGCGAAGCTCTAGGCCCCGAAGCGGCGTTGCGCGAACGCGCCGCGAAAATCGAAGCTCAGGCCATCGCGCCTTGATTCCGAATCGGGGCGCGATGGTCTATGACCGGAACCTTCAATGGAGACGCTATGCGACTGAAATCGTCCGCAATTGCCTGCGTGTTGCTCTCGTCCGGCGCTTTCGCCGCGCCGCTTGAAGACCCGGCGCTCGAAGCCAGGGCGCGCGCGATCCATGAGCGGGCGATCGCGCTGGACACCCATGTCGACATTCCGCTCGATTTCGCGACGGCGGCGGTTGATCCGGGCGGGTTCACGAAAGCGCAGGTCGACCTCCCCAAGATGCGCGCCGGCGGGCTCGATGCGGCGTTCTTCATCGTGTACACGCCGCAAGGGCCGCTGACCGAAGAGGGCTTCCAAAAGGCGCGCGAGATCGCCTTCACAAGGCTCGCCGCAATCCATCGTTTCGTCGGCGCCTACCCGAAGGAGATCGCGCTGGCGACAAGCGCCGCCGAGGCGCGCAAGATCGCGAAATCAGGGCGCAAAGTCGCGTTCATCGGCATGGAGAATTCGTTCCCGCTCGGACCAGAGCCGACGCAAGCCGACATTGACCGCCTCCGCAGCGACGGCGTCCGCTACGCCGGGATCGCGCATTTCGGGCACAATCAGTTCGGCGATTCGTCCAATCCGCACACTGAAGGCGGCGATCCCGACGAGAAATGGGGCGGGCTGTCGCCGCAGGGCCGCGAGCTCGTGGCGATGCTCAATCGCGCCGGGATCATGGTCGACGTTTCGCATTCCGGGCGAAATACGATGATGCAGGCGATCGAGGCGTCGAAGGCGCCGATCATCGCCTCGCATTCGGGCGTCAAGGCGATCGCCGATAGCCCGCGGAACCTTGACGACGAGCAGCTGAAAGCGCTCGCGGAGAATGGCGGCGTCGCGCAGATCGTCGCGCTCGACGTCTATGTGAAGCCCTTGAACGACGCGCAAAAAGCGGTGCAGGAAAAAGTCCGTAAGGAAATGGGACTTGAAACATCGGCGGCCCGCGCCGCGATGAGCGCCGAAGTCGAGGCGGCTTACAATAAGCGCCTTGAAGCGATGTGGGAGATCGAGCCGCGCGCGAGCGTCGCCGACTTCGTCAATCATATCGAACATGCGGCGAAAATCGCCGGCATTGATCACGTCGGCATCGCCTCCGACTTCGACGGCGGCGGCGGCCTTGTCGGTTGGGAGGATGCGTCCGAAACCTTGAACGTCACGCGCGAGCTGGTGAGGCGCGGCTATTCGGACGAAGCGATCGAAAAGCTCTGGAGCGGCAATCTCCTTCGCGTCCTCGCCGAGGTCGAAAAGACGGCGAAGATGCTGGCGAAGGAGTAGCGCGGCGGACCGGACGCGGGCGCCCTTGCGTTTGTCCGTTAACCAACGATCCTGTTGATTGCGTTCGGAAACAAAATTCCGTCCCCCTCCCTTGGCGCAGGGTTACGA
>JACADX010000423.1 GCA_013389125.1 Parvularculaceae bacterium
ATCCCCCACCTTATCCCCCTCCTTCCGAGGGCCCTTAATATCGTCCGCAGGCGAAACAGGAAGAGGCGCCGTCGAAACGACGAGGGACAAGGGATTAGGGACTAGGGACTAGGGATTAGGGATTGGGAAATTGAGACCCGCGATTGACATCAAGCCGTCAGGCGGCAATCGGCGCGCGGCGCCATGCGGCCATGACGCCCTGTCGCCGGCGACGAACGGCGCGTGCCGAAGGGCGCCTTTCAGAACCCGCCAAACGGCGCCATTTGCCGCTCGGCCCCGCATGAAAAGCCGAAACTCCACGCGCGCGGCGGCGGCAAAGGGCGCCTTTCGGCGAGGAGGTCGCGGCGGCGCTGGACATCGCCGCCCGCATTGCGGGAAACTGATGCGTTTCCGCGTTCCCGATCCCCCGGAGGAACCGATGGCCGACACGACACGACCGATTGAGACCAGCCCTTCGCGAGACGCCGAACTCGACCGCATTTTCGCGGCGCAAAGGCGCGCCTTCGCGGCCGAACCCTATCCGTCGCGCGAAACCCGCGCCGCAAGGCTCGATGCGTTGATCCGCGCGGTTGAGGCGAATGAAAAGCGCATCATCGATGCGATCAACGCCGATTTCACCTGCCGATCGCGCCATGAGACGATCGTCGCCGAAATTGTCGTCTCCGTCGCGGCGGCGAAAGCCGCGAAGAAGGGTCTCGCGCGATGGATGCGCCCGCGCGCCGTCGCAACGCCCATCCACATGCTGCCGGGCAGGAGCCGCATCGAGCCGCAGCCGCTCGGCGTCATCGGGATCATTTCGCCATGGAATTATCCGGTGCAGCTTGCTCTGTCGCCGGCCGCCGCGGCGCTCGCCGCCGGCAACCGGGTGCTGGTGAAGCCGAGCGAACTCACCCCGGCGACGAGCGAGCTTCTCCGCGACATCATCCGCGCCGAATTCGACGAGGGCGTGATGGCGGTCGTCACCGGCGGGGCCGACCTTGGCCAGGCGTTTTCTTCCGTCCCGTTCGATCATCTCCTGTTCACCGGTTCAACCGCGATCGGCCGGAAAGTCTACATGGCGGCGGCGGCGAATCTGACGCCGGTGACTCTCGAGCTTGGCGGCAAATCGCCGGCGATCATCGATGAAAGCGCCGATCTTGCCGCCGCGGCGCTGTCGATCGCGCACGGCAAGACGTTCAACGCCGGCCAGACTTGCGTCGCGCCGGACTACGTCCTGACGCCGCGCGCCAAACTCGATGCGACGGTCGATGCGCTCGCCGCGTCGGCGCGGAAACTCTACCCGGAGATCGACGGAACGAAAGACTACACGGCGATCATCTCGCAGCGCCATTTCGCGCGATTGAAGGCGCTTGTCGCCGAAGCGAAGGACGCCGGCGCGAAGATCGTCGAAGTCGCCTCGTCCAATGCGCTCGATCCGCAGCGCAAGATCCCGCTGACGATCGTCGTCGATCCGCCGGCCGACATCGGCCTCATGAAGGAGGAAATCTTCGGGCCGGTGCTGCCGGTGATCGGCGTCGGCGGGCGCGAGGAGGCGATCGCGCATGTGAACAAGGGCGATCGGCCGCTGGCGCTTTACTGGTTCGGCGAGGACAAGGCGGCGCGCGACGACGTTCTAAGGCGCACGATCGCCGGCGGCGTCACCGTCAACGACACGCTCTGGCACGTCGCGCAGGAGAACCTTCCCTTCGGCGGCGTCGGCAAGAGCGGCATCGGCGCCTATCATGGGCGACAGGGCTTCGAGACATTCTCGCACATGAAACCGGTCTTTTATCAGAGCAAGTTCGCGTCGAACAAACTGCTCTACCCCCCGTTCTCGGAAAAGACGGACAAGCTCCTCAATATGGTTCGCAAGATCGTCTGATGGCCGCGTCCGAGACCGAAGAATTCGACTACGTCATTGTCGGCGCCGGCTCGGCGGGCTGCGTCATCGCCAACCGCCTCAGCGAAGACGGGAAATCGACGGTCTGCGTCCTCGAGGCGGGACCTGAAGACAAGAGCGCGCTCATCTCGACGCCCTTGGGATTCGCTTTCTTCCCGAAAGGCACGGTCTACAACTGGTCGTTCGAGACCGCGCCCCAAAAGCACATGGGCGACAGGATCAAGAAGCAGCCGCGCGGACGCGCCCTTGGCGGGTCTAGCTCCATCAACGCCATGATCTACATCAGAGGATCGAAGGCGGATTATGACGGGTGGGCGAAGGCCGGCGCGACCGGCTGGGGATGGGACGATGTCCTTCCCTATTTCCGGAAGGCGGAGGATCAAGCGCGCGGGCCCGACGCCTATCACGCGGTCGGCGGACCCCTGACGGTCAGCGACCTTCGCTATCGAAACCCGCTCTCCAACGCGTTTCTCGACGCGACAGCGGAACTGCAGATGCCGAAAAACGCCGACTTCAACGGCGCGACGCAGGAAGGCATGGGATTTTACCAGGTGACGCAGCGCGAGGGAAAACGCTGCTCGGCCGCCGTCGCTTACCTTCACCCCGCGCGATCGCGGCCGAATGTCGACGTAAAGCCCGACAGCCGGGCGGAAAAGATCCTGATCGAGAACGGCCGCGCGGCGGGCGTCCGTTTCCGTCAGGGTCGCTTGTCGAAGATCGTCCGGGCGAGGCGGGAAGTCATCGTCTCAGCCGGCTGCTTCCAGTCGCCGCAAGTGCTGATGCTGTCAGGAATCGGACCCGCGGCGCACCTTAAATCAATCGGCGTCGATGTCGTCGTCGACTCGCCGGAAATTGGCAAGAACCTTCAGGATCATCTCGACTATACGGTCCTTCGCCGTACGAAATCGCCGCACGCGATTGCGTTCACGCTCGCCTTCGCGCTCAATTTTCCAAAGGCGCTCAGCGATTTCAGGAACAAGAAGACCGGCGTCTTGACCTCGAACCTCGCCGAGGCGGGCGGCTTTCTGAAGACCGACCCGACGCTAGCCGAGCCCGACGTGCAGCTGCATTTCCTGCCTGCGCTCGTCGACAATCATGGCGAGAAAAAGCGCCTCGGCGGCGGTTTCTCCTGCCACGTCTGCGTATTGCGGCCGAAGAGCAGGGGCGAGGTCCTGCTCGCCTCGAAGGATCCGATGGCGAATCCCGTCATCGACCCGAATTTCCTGTCCGATGAAGACGATCTCCGCCGCCTCATCAAGGGCGCGCGCATCGTCTTTCGCATCATGGAGGCGCCGGCGATGCGCGCGGTCGCGGGCGATTATCTTTACGAAGGCCCGAATGCGAGCGACGAGGCGCTGATCGCCGACATCAAGCTTCGTAGCGACACGATCTATCATCCGGTCGGGACCTGCCGCATGGGATCGGACGCGCGCGCGCCGCTCGACCCGCAGCTTCGCGTCAGGGGCGTTTGCGGCCTTCGCGTCGCCGACGCCTCGGTGATGCCGAACCTGATTTCCGGCAACACCAACGCGCCGTCGATCATGATCGGCGAAAAGGCGGCGGATTTGATCCGCGCCGCGTAAAGGAAGCCCTGGCTTGGCCTTAACCTTGCTTCAGTTCCCTGCTCTTGTATCGCGGCGCAACATTTCTTGATATGACAGGCGCGCCCCCCGGGGGGATGACGGACCCATGTGCGGAATCATCGGAATTCTAGGGAAGAACGACGTCGCCCCGCTCATCGTCGAAGGGCTGAAGCGGCTTGAATACCGGGGCTATGATTCCTCCGGCGTCGCCACGATCGAGCGCGGCCGTCTCGATCGGCGCCGCGCCTCCGGCCGGCTTGGCGTCCTGACGCAGCGCCTCTCCGCAAACCCCCTCCACGGCGCGACCGGCATCGGCCACACGCGCTGGGCGACGCATGGCGCGGCGACTGACGACAACGCCCATCCCCACGCGACGGAACGCCTTGCGC
>JACADX010000441.1 GCA_013389125.1 Parvularculaceae bacterium
GCGGCCTCCAGGATGGCGCGGGCGGTTTCATCAAGCGGCGGCAAGGCCTCGCCGGTCTGCGGCATGCGGGCGCCTCGGTATCGGAACGGCTTCTCAATCAGGCAGTCTAAGCCAGGCAGGCGTGAATGCTGGTCAAAGCGTTCAATCATCATTCTCGCATATGAGCGGGCATGCGTCACCTTTTCGTTCGGCGGCGGTAATCGGCGGCGGCGCCTGGGGGACTGCGCTTGCAGCGCTAATCGCGCGCAACGCGGTCGAAACGGTTCTCTGGGCGCTCGAAGAAGAAGTCGCGCGGGCGATCAATGAGCGTCGGGAGAATGCGGCTTACCTCCCCGGCGTGCGGCTGCCAGAGGCGCTCCGCGCGACGGCGCGCCTCGAGGCGACCGGCGGTCGGGACGCCTATGTCTTCGTCGTCCCGGCGCAGCATGCGCGCGCCGTGCTGCAGCGTCTGCGCGATGTTGCGCCCTTGAGCGCGCCGCTCGCGCTCTGCTCAAAAGGCGTTGAGCGGTCGACCGGCAAGATGCTGACCGAGGTCCTCGCCGAAGTATGGCCGGAGGCGGAGCCGGCCGTCCTCTCTGGGCCGAGCTTTGCCCGCGACGTCGCCGAAGGGCTGCCGACCGCGGTGACGCTCGCCTCGAGCGACGCCGCGATCGGCGCGCGCTGGATGGCGACGATCGCCGCGCCGCATTTCCGGCCCTACCTTTCGGACGACCTTGTCGGCGCGGAGCTCGGCGGCGCCGTCAAGAACGTCCTCGCGATCGCCGCGGGCGCGGTCATCGGGCGCGGCCTTGGCGACAGTGCGAGAGCCGCGCTCATCGCGCGCGGCTTTGCGGAATTCACAAGGCTCGGCGTCGCGCGCGGCGCCAGACAGGAGACCATGGTCGGGCTCTCAGGGCTTGGCGATCTCATCTTGACGGCGACCTCGCCGCATTCGCGCAACATGTCGCTTGGGATGGAGCTTGGCCGCGGGCGAAAGCTCGACGACGTTCTCTCTGAACGGCGCAGCGTGACCGAAGGCGTCGCGACCGCATCCGCCGTCATCGCGATGGCGAAGCGCGCCGGCGTCGAGATGCCGATTTGCGCGGCGGTCGCCGACCTTGTCTCGGGCGCGCGCGGCATTGACGAAATTATCGCCGCGCTGCTTGCGCGCCCCTTGAAGACGGAAGGCCGCTAGCGCTTCGCGCCATGCTTCGGAATCACAGCGCTCGCTCTAGGTTTTAATTTGCGCGGCATTTACGCGCTGAACCGCGCACAATTCAGCGCACGCCGCTCTAAATTGTGCGCAGCCACGCCCGGCAGCTCGCCTGGAACGGCTTTGACGAGACGCGCGCGTTCCAGCCGGCCGTCCAGGCTTCGCCGCCGGTCGCGCCGGCGACGGCGCGGCAGGATTCAAATCCGGTGCGATATTGCGAGGACATGACGCCGACATTCTCGCCGGCGAGATCGAACGCCTGATCGTAGCACTGGCAAAGGACGTCCTCGGCGGAAGCGACTGCGGGCCCGCCGGGCGTCGGCCCGACGACAATTTCCGGCGGCGCCGGCTGACGCGGACCGAAGATGTTCGATCCGGCGAGCAAATAGAGCGCGACGCCGAGCACGACGATCGCGAGAATGCCGGCGAAGACTGTTTCAATGCCCTTCATGACGGACGACCCCGAGACGACGCCTCACCAGGATCGTTTATAGCGGAAAGCCGCGTTGAAGGAAATTGAGACCCTGGCGCACCCTCCGACAACCTATTGGGATGCGCCGGACGCGGCGCTTCCAGCCGGGTGGCGCGTGACGCGGACGGCATTCGGCGTCTGCGCGCCGGGAAGGAGCCTCAGGACTTCGGCGTATTGGTCCGCCCAGTCGTCGGTCGAATCATGAAGCTTTTGAACTTCGATCCGGCCGCCGCGAAGGATCGAAACGCGGTGTGTGAAATGAATATCGAAAGCGTCGCGGAGCGCGCAGTAATGCCAGAGCGCGCCGCCGCGACCGCCGGCCCGAACCGGGCCTTGATGTCGGCGAGGCGGGCGCGGCTGCCCTCGTCCTTCGCGGCGTCGAGCAAGAGCGCCGCAATCGCCTGATCCTCATCGTCGCTGTGTTCGAGCGTCGGCGCGGCGGAACGCTCGATCCTGAAATTCGCGGAACGATAAGAATGTGAGATCGCCGGCAGGCGGACGCAATCCGCCTATCGCATGTTCCGCCGCGCAAGGAGCTTCAAACGCAGCGCGTTCAGCTTGATGAAGCCTTCCGCGTCCTTCTGGTCGTAGACGGCGTCTTCTTCGAAAGTCACATGCGCCGTAGAATAGAGCGACTTCGGCGACGCGCGCGCGATAACGCTCGCCTGCCCCTTGTAGAGCTTCACTTTTACCGTCCCCTCGACATGCTCCTGGCTCTTGTCGATCAGGGCCTGCAGCATCTCGCGCTCCGGCGCGAACCAGAAGCCGTTATAGATGAGTTCGGCGTAGCGCGGCATGATCTCGTCCTTGAGGTGCCCGGCGCCGCGATCCAAAGTGATCTGCTCAATCCCGCGATGCGCGGCGAGAAGGATCGCCCCGCCGGGCGTTTCATAGACGCCGCGCGATTTCATGCCGACGAAGCGGTTCTCGACGAAGTCGAGGCGGCCGATCCCGTGCTTCCTGCCGAGGTCGTTGAGCGCCGCAAGCAGTTGCGCCGGCGAAAGCGCCTTGCCGTCAAGCGACACGGCGTCGCCGCGCTTGAAACCGACTTCGATGATCTCGGGCTTGTCCGGCGCGTTCTCCGGATCTTCCGTACGCTGATAGACATAATCGGGCGCGGGGCTCGCCGGATCCTCGAGAACCTTGCCCTCCGACGACGTGTGAAGAAGGTTCGCATCGACCGAAAACGGCGCCTCGCCGCGCTTGTCCTTCGGGATTTCGACCTGGTGAGCCTCCGCAAAGGCGATGAGCTTCGATCGCGACAAGAGGTCCCATTCGCGCCAGGGCGCGATCACCTTGATGTCGGGATTGAGCGCATAGGCGGAAAGCTCGAAGCGGACCTGGTCATTGCCCTTGCCGGTCGCGCCGTGCGCGACGGCGTCGGCTCCCGTCTCCTTGGCGATCTCGACGAGGCGCTTGGCGATCAGCGGCCGCGCGATCGACGTGCCGAGCTGGTACTGGCCTTCGTAAACCGCATTGGCGCGCATCATCGGGAAGACGAAATCGCGCACGAACTCCTCCTTGAGGTCCTCGATGCGGATTTCCCGGACGCCGGCCCGCTCGGCCTTTCTGCGCACGGGTTCGAGTTCGTCGCCCTGCCCCAAATCGGCGGTGAAGGTGACGACTTCGCAGCCATATTCGACCTGCAGCCATTTGAGGATCACTGAGGTGTCGAGCCCGCCGGAATAAGCGAGAACGACCTTCTTCACGCCCTTCAATCTCGCCATCGCCCGCTCCTTCGCGCCGCCGACGCTTGTCGCCGCAGTGGGCGCGACGCATAGCGGAAACGCGCCGTCACGCGAAGATGTTTTTTCGTGAGCGGCTCGCCGCGCTATGGCTCGCGGAAAAAGGAGACATCGATGCGCGCC
>JACADX010000442.1 GCA_013389125.1 Parvularculaceae bacterium
AAAAGCCGATGGCGCCGACCATGCGCTGATGCGTCTTGAGGAGCGCAAGACGCGTCGCGATCGCTGCGAGCTTGGCGACCGTCTTGTCGCCGTCGAGCTTGCCGATCATCTCGCGCGCCATGTCCTCATCGTCGGGCGTTCCGCCATAGGGCGACAGCATGTCGACGGCGAAGGCGTGAAAGCCTTCGAGCGCGATGCGCCGCGCGACGTCCTTGATGTGCGCGTTAAGGCCGCGGTTTTCATGAATGACGATAATGGCGGGCGCGATCGACCGCGTCTTCGGGCGCGCGTGATAGGCGGTGACGAAGGGAAGGTGTTTCGTCGGAACGACGCCGGCGTTCGGCGCGCCCTCCGCCATGATTTCTTCGGGCGCGATGAGGTCGACGATCGGCCCTGTGTCGAATTTCGCCGTCGAGATCTTGAGCCGCCTGTCGCTCTCGTCGACGATCGCCGCCCGCGCATAGTCGTTCGCAAGGACGGGCAGGAGCGCGCTCGCCGCCGCGGCTCCGCCGGCGAGCCGCGCGAGCCGCTCCATGAAGGCGCGGCGGTCGATCGCGCCGTGGGTGTAGGCGTCATAAAGGTCGATGATCGGCTGGGGGACATTGTGCGGCATGGCGACCTTCCCGGACGGTTGATTGCGTTCGCGCCGCCAGCCTAAAGGAACGGCGGACCCGACGGAACCCGATAAGAGATGATCCGCGTTGAGGAGCTGCGTCTTCCGCTTGAGCATGATGAGACGGCGCTGAAGGCCGCGCTCCTCGCGCGGCTCGCCATCAAGGAGGCTGACCTCGTTTCCTTCGCCGTCTTCAAGCGCGCCGCGGATTCAAGGAAGAAGAGCGACATCAGGCTCGTCTACATCGTCGACGCGACGGTCAAGGACGAGGCCTCGGTCTTAAAGCGCTTCGAGAACGACCGCCATGTCGGCAGGACGCCCGACATGACGTTCCGGCTCGTCGCGCGCGCGCCGCAAGGCGCCGACCGCCCCCTCGTCGTCGGCTTCGGGCCTTGCGGCGTCTTCGCGGCGCTCATCCTCGCCGAGATGGGATTCCGGCCGATCGTCCTCGAACGCGGCAAGATCGTCCGTGAGCGGACGGCTGACGTGTTCAAATTCTGGCGCAAGGGCGTTCTCGATCCCGCTTCCAACGCGCAGTTCGGCGAAGGCGGCGCCGGGACGTTTTCGGACGGCAAGCTCTACAGCCAGATCCGCGACCCCGGGCGTTTGGGTCGCAAAGTGCTGACGGAGTTCGTCGCGGCGGGCGCGCCGGAGGAGATTCTTTACGTCTCGCGCCCGCATATCGGCACCTTCCGCCTCGTTTCGATGATCGAGGCCATGCGCGCGAAAATCGAGGCGCTCGGCGGCGAGATCCGGTTTGAGGCGCGCGTCGCCGACATCGCGGTTTCGGAAAAGGGCGGGAGGAAACGCGTCGAAGGCGTCATTCTTGAAAGCGGCGAGGCGATTGCGGCGAGCAGCGTCGTGTTGGCGCTCGGCCATTCGGCGCGCGACACGTTTGAGATGCTCAATCGGCGCGGCGTCTTCTTTGAAGCAAAGCCGTTCTCCATCGGCGTCAGGATCGAACATCCGCAATCGGTGATCGACCGCGCGCGCTACGGGACGTTCGCCGGCAACAAGATCCTAGGCGCCGCCGATTACCGGCTCTCGCACCATGCGAGCAACGGCCGCACGGTCTATTCCTTCTGCATGTGCCCTGGCGGCACGGTCGTCGCGGCGGCGTCCGAGGAAGGCCGGCTGGTGACGAACGGCATGAGCCAGTATTCGCGCAAGGAGCGCAACGCCAATTCCGGCCTCGTCGTGTCGCTGACGCCGGCGGATTTTCCAGGCGACGCGCGGGAGAACCCGCTCGCCGGCGTCGCCTTCCAGCGTCATTGGGAGGAACGCGCCTTTAGGGCGGGCGGGTCGACCTGGCGGGCGCCGGCGCAGCTGGTCGGCGATTTCCTCAAAAATGTTCCCTCTACGGAGCTTCGGACCGCGGCGCCCTCTTACCGGCCGGGCGTCGCGCCGACCGACCTTGCGCTCTGCCTTCCGGACTGGGCGGTCGAAGCGATCCGCGAGGCGCTGCCGGTCTTCGGGCGCAAGATCCGCGGCTATGACATGGACGACGCCGTCATGACCGGCGTCGAAACGCGGACGTCGAGCCCCGTCCGCATGACGCGCCGCGAAGATCGGCAAAGCGTCGCGATCGACGGGCTTTACCCGGCGGGCGAGGGCGCCGGCTACGCCGGCGGCATCTACTCCGCCGCGATCGACGGCATCAGGACGGCCGAGGCGCTTGCGCTCGCAGTCGCGCGGCGCGCCGCGGTCTGATCATTCCGCCGGCGTCAACGCCGCCTTCGCGGCGCTGCGCCGGCGCTTCTTGACGGATTCCATAAGCCTTGCCGCGCCGCGCGTCAGCGGCTTTTCGAGCATGACATGCGCAATCCCGCCCGCAAGGCAGGCAAAGAGAGTCTGCGCCAGAACCGCAAGCGCGGGCGCCGACGCGCCAAGCGCCGGGCCGATGAATTTAAGGCTCACGGCCTGCGCCATGATGTGGACGAGATAGATCGAATAGGACGCGTCGCCGAGAAATTTGAGCCCGCGCAAAGGACGTCGCGCGACCTGCCGTTCGAGAAGCAAGGCGCCGGCGACGACCAGCAGCGCAGGAACGCCGAAATGGATGAGGCGCGCCGGCGTCAGCTCGTCGCGGAACAGCGTCGCCGCGGCGCCGAGCGCGACGAGGAAAATTCCAAGCCGCCAGCCCCCTTCAGCGGCGCGCGCAAACCCCTTCTGGTAAGCGAAGCCGAGAAGCATGCCGAGCGCGAACTCGCCGACCAGCGACTTCGTATAGAGATTGACTGCGGCATGCTCGCTGACCCCGATAAAAAGCCGCGCCGAGGCGAGCGTCATGAGCAGGAAAACGACCGCGACGAGCCGGGCGCGCGGCGGCAGGAACAGCGCCGCCGCGAAGACGGCGTAGAAAAACATTTAGAGATTGAGCGTCCAGCCGACAAAGACGATCGGGGCCGCCATGGCGAGCTTCTCGTTCCATTCCGGAATGAAAAGAAAGGACCGCGCCAGCGACCAAGGGTCGGGCAGGACGAAAGTCAGCCCGGCGTCGGTCGAGATGAAGGCGGTCGGGATGGTGACCGCCCAATAGAGCGGAACGATGCGGATGATCCGCCGCTCAAGGAACGCCGCCGGCGTCGTCGGCTTCTCGGCGGCGATCGTCCACATGATGAAACCGGAAATCACGAAGAAGATGTCGACGCCGAACTCGCCGGTCGTGAACATCGGAAATTCGGGCGCATAATCGCGTCGGATGACGATCGTCGAATGCAGCGCCACGACGAGAACAGCCGCGATCGCGCGGAGATACTGAATCGACAGGATTTGAGGCATCCGGCGCTCCGGCAGAGCCCCGAAATCTGGGGCCCGGCGGTTAAGGAACCCTTCGCCGCCCTTGAGGGATTTGCGCCGCGGCGGCGGTTCGAAGCGGCGCTGACGCTCCGCCTACGTATCGAATCCCCCCACCCGCGCCCCGCGCCCGGGGGCGGTT
>JACADX010000454.1 GCA_013389125.1 Parvularculaceae bacterium
AGCTGCGCAAACCGCGCCGCCGTCACATGGCCGGACTTCCCGCGGGATGGAAACAGAAATGGCGACGAATCGCTCTCGCCTGAAAGAAATGTCTTCCTGACCGCCAAATAGTCGGCGAGCGCGCGCCTTGCCGCGCCGCCGATCGGCACGATGCGCTCACGCCCGCCCTTCCCCTTGACGAGGAGCGTCGTCGCCCCCGCCTTCGCCGCAGAAAATGGAAGCGACACGAGCTCGGAAACGCGCAAACCGGATCCATAAAGAAGCTCAACCATGGCGCGAAGGCGCAGCGCCTTCGGGCTTGCGCCGCCGGCCGCCTCAACGAGACGCGAGGTTTCCTCGCTGGAAAGAACTTTCGGCAGCGGCCGGCGCGTTCGCGGCCGGTCGACCGACGCGGCCGGATTATCGCCGCGCAGCCCCTCCGCATAAAGGAACGCGTAGAACTGCCGCAGCGCCGAGCATTTGAGCGCCGCCGTCGACGCGGCAAGACCTTCGGCTTCGAGCTCGGCGAGAAAAGACGATAGGTCGTCGGCGCCGGCGGTGACGAGCGACTCATTCCGGCTGCGGGCGAAGGCGGCGAATCGTTCGAGGTCGCGCCCGTAGTTCTTGAGCGTGTTCGCCGCAGCCGCGCGATCGACCGTCATCATGTCGAGGAAGAGCCCGACAAGCCTTCGATCTTCCGCCGTGACGCTCACGTTTCGCGTTTGGGCTTAAGGCGGGGAACCATGCCGTCGGGCGCTGAGGCGGGAGTCGCGGCGCCAGCCGCCGCAGCCGCGCGCGCCTCCGGGTAGATCGCCGCGATCGCCCGCTCGACATGTTGGCGGCGAACAATGTCGGAAAGGCCGGCGGCGGCGAAAGATTCGATCATCGCGGCGTAAGCGACCGCGTCGCCTCGCGCAGCAGCATCCGAAGCCGCAATCGCGGCGAGCGCCGAAGCGCCGCGCGCGCCTTCGCGCGCTGCGCCGATCGCCGCGCCGACAAGCTGCGCAAGATTGCGGTCCGTCGCGCTGGGCGCCGGGGGCAGGATGACAGGCGGCTTGGCCGCCGCCACGTTCGCAAGCGCGGCGACGCGCTCGCCGCTGGATGAATCAAGGACGCTCAAAATCCCCACGAGATCGATAAATCGCATCAAGTCCGCGTCGTCGGCGCCCTCACGCATCGCCGGCGTCGCCGCCGTCAACCATCGCTCGGCCCCGATCGCATCCCCGGCCGCAAGGCGCGCGAGCGCGAAGGCGCGCGCCTCCTGCGCCGGAACGACGGCGCCTTCAAACGCGCGGATGTCGTCCGCATAAAGAAGGGACGCGGCGTAAAGACCCTCAAAGTCCGCCGCGGCGGCGATCTCAGCGGCGATCCGCGCCGCCTTGTCGCGAATGAATTCCGGCGCGACCATTAGGGCGATCGACTTGAAAGCCGGCGCCGCCTCGGTCGGCGCTGCGGCGTAAAGCGACTTGAGTTCAGCGCCGCCGAGAACGCCCATGCCGGCGGCGAGGCGCGCCGCAGCAAGTCGCGTCGGCCAGTCGCCGGACGGATCGCGCGCAACCGCCGCGACGACGCCGCCGTCGGCGTTGGCGAGAAGGCCGGCGCTTATGGGCATGTTCATCGCCTTCAGCGCGGCAAGGTGAAGCGCGTCCTTGGGCGCAACCGGCGCTTTCGGCTTTCCGCCGGACGCAAGGGGCGCAAGCAGATCGCGATCGATCTCGCTGAGCCGTCCTCGCTCGCCGAGAATGCCGAGCGCAAGCTCGGCGGCGTCGAGTTCGTTTGCTGCGGCGTAACAGACGATCCGGAGCCGCATCCAGAAGGAATTGTCGCGCGCCGCCTCGACCCTTCGCCCCTTGTCGCAAGCCGCTTGCTGGTCGCCGGCGAGAAGGTCGGCGATCGCCATCGCCTCGACGCTCCCCGGGTCGGATTGCGTGCCGGACGAGAGGCCTTCGATTTCGCGCGCTTCGTCAACAAAGCCCGAAGCAGCGAGCGAGCGCAGCTTCGCCCCGCCAAGCGCGATCGCGCCATCCGGCGCCGACTCCGCCGGCGACAAAAGAACGCGGCGCATCGCCTGGCCGATCGCCGGCGAGGAAGGTCGGGTCGGCAGGGCGCCGAGAAGGAATGCAAGATCCTCCCGCGACGCGCCGCGCCAGAGATCAGCCGGCAGCGCGCCCGCTTCGCGACTGAGCAGGCCCGTCGAAAGCGCGTCGCTCGCCAGCGCCGACTGCTCGATCGGCGCGAGGGGCGCGGTCTGCGCCGCGGCGTCCGTCGCTCCAAGAAGCAGCGCGGAAAGCAGGATATTACGCATCGGCGGATCCGACGGCCGCGTCCTGCTCGATGACCCGCGTTTCAGGCTCAATTGTCAGCGAATAGGCGTAAAGCCCGACAAGGGCGAGCAAGGCGACAACGATGGTGGCGATCACGAACCGCACGATTGACGAACTCCCGACGCTGGCGAATCAATGGCGCACTTCTAGCGCAGGTCGGCCGGCAAACGAAACACCGAACTGGTCGACACAAGGGCGACTGGCGCGCCGGCTGCGGCTTCATTAGAGACTGAAGCGCCATGCCCGCCCCCCGACGCAAGTCAGCTCCCCTGCCGCGCATTGACCGACCGATCGCCCTTGTCGGCATGATGGGCGCCGGCAAGACAACCATCGGGAGAAGGCTCGCGGCCGCGCTCAATCTTCCCTTCCACGACGCCGACGCGGAGATCGAAGCGGCGGCCGGAATGAGCGTCTCGGAACTTTTCGAACGCCATGGAGAGGCGAGCTTTCGCCGCGGCGAAGCGCAGGTGATCGAGCGCCTTTTATCCGGCGGACCGATCGTACTGGCGACCGGCGGCGGCGCCCTCACGACAGCGGCGACGCGCGCGCTGATTCGAAAGCGGGCGGTTTCGATATGGATAAGGGCCGACATCGACACGCTCGTCAAGCGCGCCACCCGAAGGCTGACGCGTCCGCTCCTGAAAAACGGCGATCCGAAAGAAACGATCGCGCGGCTCCTTGAAGCGCGGACGCCCCACTACGCGGCGGCAGACCTTGTCGTCGACAGCCGGCCCGGCGGACATGCGCGAACCGTATATGCGATCATCGCGGCGCTAACCGCGCATCTCGAGGCGGAGAACGCCAAATGACCGTAGACACCTGTCATGTCAGCCTTGGCGCGAAGTCCTATGATATTCATATCGGCGAGAATCTCCTTGAGCGGACGGGCGCCATCATCGGCCCGATGCTGCCGCGTCCATTCGCTTTCGTCGTCACCGACCGCCATGTCGACGCCGCGCAGGGCGCGCGGCTCGCAAAAGGTCTGGGCGCGGCGGGGATCGGCTTTCACAAGATCGTTCTGACGCCGGGCGAAAGCGCGAAATCCATGCGCGGGCTTGAGGCCCTCGCGGAAGAGCTGATCGGCGCCGGCGTCGAGCGCCGCGACATGATCCTTGCTTTCGGCGGCGGCGTCGTCGGCGATCTTGCGGGCTTTGCGGCGGCGATCGTGCGCCGCGGCTGCCGCTTCGCGCAATTGCCGACGACGCTCCTCGCGCAAGTCGACAGCGCGATCGGCGGCAAGACGGCGGTCAACTCCGCGCACGGCAAGAATCTCATCGGCGCCTTTCACCAGCCGTCGATCGTCATCGCCGACGTCAGCGCGCTCGGGACTTTGCCGGAGCGCGAACTCAAGGCGGGCTACGCCGAAGTCGTCAAATACGGCGCGCTCGGCGACGAGGCGTTTTTCGCGTGGCTCGAAAATCGCGGCGGCGCGATCCTTAAGGGCGATCTTGCCGCCAGACGGGTCGCGGTGAAACGCTCCTGCGAAACCAAGGCGGAAATCGTCGCCGCCGACGAGCGCGAAACGGGGGCCCGCGCGCTCCTTAATCTCGGCCACACGTTCGGACATGCGCTTGAAGCCGCCTTCGATTACTCGACAGGACTTCTCCACGGCGAAGCCGTCGCCGCCGGCATGTCGCTCGCGTTCGATTTTTCCGTTTCCAAAGGCGTTTGCCCGCCGGCGGACGCCGCGCGCCTCAAGGCGCATCTTAAAGCCGTCGGCCTTCCGACCGGCCTTCGCGACCTTCAAGGCGGCGCCGATCTCTCGGCTGACGCGCTCTTGCGCCACATGTTCCAGGACAAGAAGGTCGAAGGAGGCGCCTTGACGTTCATTCTCGTGCGGCGGCTCGGCGAGGCGTTCATCGCCAAGTCGATCGACGAGGCGTCCGTCCGCGACTTTCTGAAATCCGCCGGCGCGCGCTGACCAAACTGAGGACCCAGGGACGAACATGACCGACGTAGAACCGGGCGCGCTCCCGATCGCGGGGATTATCGTCATTCTTCTGATGATGTCGGCGTTCTTTTCGGGTTCGGAAACCGCGCTCACCGCCACGTCGCGCGCGCGGATGCACAAGCTTGAGGGCGACGGCGACCGACGGGCGGCGCGCGTCAATCGGCTCATCTGCGACCGGGAACGCCTCATCGGCGCCATTCTCATCGGCAACAATATCGTCAACACGCTGGCGGCGACGCTTGCTTCGGTCCTGTTCCTGAAAATATTCGACGGCGCCGGCGCGGCGATCGCCGCCGCCACGGCCGTCATGACGATCCTCATCGTCATTTTCGGCGAGGTCGCCCCGAAGACGGCCGCCATTGCAAGGCCCGATCAGGTCGCGCTGCTCGTCGCGCCGGCGATGCGCTGGATCGTGCAGATCTTCGCGCCGGCGACGGCGGTGCTGCGGCTTGTCATTCGCGGCGGGCTGTCGCTTGTCGGCCTTAATGTCGCAAAGACCGACGGCCTCTTCACCGCCGCCGACGAGCTTCGCGGCGCGATCGACCTGCACCATGAGGAAGGCGCCTTCGACAAGGGCGCGCGCGACCTCTTTCGCGGCGCGCTCGACCTTGACGAGATCCGTGTCGAGGAAGTGATGGTGCACAGAAAGTCGATCGACATGCTCGATATCGACGACAAGCCGGCGGCTCTGATTTCGTCGGCGCTGAAGAGCGGCCACACGCGTCTGCCGCTTTTCAAGGACTCGCCGGAAAACATCGTCGGCGTTCTCCACGCGAAGGATCTCTTGAGCGCGCTCTGGGAGGCCGAGGGAGATCCGGCCAAGGTGAAGATCGCCGACCTTGCAAGGCCGCCCTATTTCACCCCGGAAACGACGACGCTTGCCGGGCAGCTCGACGTCTTCAAGCGCCGCCAGGAGCATTTCGCCCTCGTTGTCGACGAGTACGGATCGATCATGGGGCTCGTGACGCTCGAGGACATCATCGAGGAGATCGTCGGCGAGATCGAGGACGAACACGATCGCCCGGTTCAGGGGGTTCGTCCGCAGTCCGACGGATCGATCAATGTCGACGGACAAGTCACCATTCGCGACCTCAATCGGGCGATGGACTGGAGCCTGCCGGATGACGAGGCGGTGACGATCGCGGGGCTTGTCATTCACGAATCGCAATCGATCCCCGATGTCGGGCAGACATTTTCGTTCCACGGATTCCGCTTCCGCATTCTTCGCAGAAGGCGCAATCAAATCACCGCGATCAAGGTGACGCCGATCGAGACCGCCGGCGCCCCTGTCGAGTACAAAGACATCTGAAATCGGGAACAATCATCCTCATGACCGCGCGCGCGACGAGCCGCCTTCCGAGGCGGAACGCACTCCTCTTCATTTTCATTACGGTCATGATCAACATGATCGGCTTCGGCGTTTTGATGCCGGTGATGCCGAAGCTCATCATGGACGTGACCGGCGAAGGGTTGAGCGCAGCGGCGAAATGGGGCGGCCTTTTGTCGCTCGCCTACGCGCTCATGCAGTTCGTGATGATGCCGGTCATGGGCTCCTTGTCCGACCGTTTCGGCCGTCGCCCCGTGCTTTTGGGCTCGCTCGCCGCATTTTCGCTCGACGCGCTCCTTCTCGCGGTCGCGCCGAGCCTTTCCGTCCTTTTCGTCGCCCGAATCCTCGCCGGGACGTTCTCGGCGACCTATTCGACGGCGAACGCCTATATCGCCGACATCACGCCGCCCGAAAAGCGCGCGGCGAATTTCGGCCTTATGGGCGCGGCCTTCGGCCTCGGTTTCATCATCGGCCCGGCGCTCGGCGGATTGATCGGCGAGGAATACGGCCACCGGGCGCCGTTCTATGCGGTCGCCGGGCTCGCATTCTGCAATTTTCTTTACGGCGCCCTCGTCCTTCCGGAGACCAACGCCGTCGACAACCGGCGCAAATTCAGCTGGCGGCGCGCCAACGTCTTCGGGTCTTTCCGGTATTTCAGTCAGTACCCGTCCATACTTCCGATCGCCTTCGCGATATTCCTGTTCAATATCGGCCATTGGGCGTTTCCGGCGGTGTGGGCCTATTTCGCCGAGGAACGCTTCGCGTGGACGCCGCGCGAGATCGGATTTTCGCTGATGGCGGTCGGCCTTGCGTCGGCGGTCGTTCAAGGCGGGCTGACGCGGATCATCATTCCGCAAATCGGGGAGCGATCGGCGGCGATCGGCGGCTTTGCGATCGCGATCCTCGCCTACGTCGCTTACGGCCTCGCGACGGAAGGATGGATGATTTACGCAACGATCGCCGTCGGCGCCTTGAGCGGCGTTTCGGGCCCTGCCCTTCAGGGCATCATGTCGCGCACCGTGCCGGCGGATGCGCAAGGCCAGCTTCAAGGCGCGATGGGCGCGATCACCGGGGTCTCGATGATTATCGGGCCGCTGTTGATGACGCAGATATTTTCGTATTTCTCCGGCGCCGGCGCCGTCTACTATCTGCCGGGCGCGCCGTTTCTGGTCGCCGCGACGCTTTCGTCATTCGCGCTCTTGCCGTTGAGAGCCGCCTTCCGCCGCATAAAACGGCCGCGCCCGGCGGCGAGCGCGGACGCCGGTTTGCGCTGATCAAGGCGCAAGCGCCGCGCGCGGACCGCGCGCTTCGCCGCGCCGCCTTCCGCGCGAAATCGGCGACAAGACTACAACCGGAATTTCGCTCCGGAAGGCGACGGATTTGCAGATCCCGGACGTTTTACTCATGGGCGCGGCCAAAACCCACCCCGACGACTTTTGACAAGTGAATATGGATCGGCGCGGCGGCCAATCGGCTGCGCGACGATGAAAGCGAACCGACGCCCACGCATTCAGGAGGCGGGCGACCCGCCGCGCGCGGAATGGCGAAAGGCGCCCCGACGGAAGGGTCAAAAGGCGCCGTTTGCGCCTGCGGCCCGCATGGATGGACGAACTTCAACGCGCGCGGCGGCGCGAAAAGGCGCCCTTTCCCTCCCCTTGGATAGCGAAAGTCTGCGCAGAGAGCGCCGGGAGGGGACTGGCGGCCAAATGCGCCGACGGTGCTTACAAGGACCGTCAGTGCTCTTCGCCGATCCTGAGGCGCGACGCGCTTTCAAGGAGGAAAGCCGCCGAAAGACCGAACAGCAGCATCCCGTTCGCCGCAAGCGAGCCGGCAAGGATGCGCCACTCATCCGGCAGCAGCACGTCGCCAAAGCCGAGCGTCGAATAGGCGACGCCCGAAAAATAAAACGACTCTTCGAGCGATCTGAATGCGTCAAGCTTCAGGAATAGCAGTGACCACGCGAACACCTCCGCCGTATGCGCCGCCATCAGGACAAGGCTTTCGGCCGCGAGGACGAATGCGTCGCGAAAGAACCGCAAGGGCCCCCAGACCCTGGCGGAAGTCGCTCTGAAGACCGCCGCGAGCGCGGAGATGACGACCGCATGAAAAAAGACTGTCCCCGCGATCATCGCCGCCGCGATCGCGAGTTCTTCGACAAAAGGAACGGCTTCCGGCACGCGCCCGACCCCGCAAGTTGCGCCTAATCGTGGTTCAAGCCCCGATTCGGCGCAATCCTCTTGCCGTTTTGGGACAGCCGAGGCCGAAATGCGCGCTTATCGTCCGGCGACGCGCTTTACCGCCGCAAGAATGGACTTCAATCGGCCGTTGGCGCGTTTCACCGTTTCGTCGAGCGTCGACAACTGCTCGATGATCGCGGCGTCATTGTCCTCTTTATCGTCGAGGAGGTTGCGCACGGATTGCAACTCGGCCCTGAGGACGACAAGCTCTTTCGGCTCTTCGCCGCGCTTTGGCGCAACAGCGGCCTCACGATCGCTATCGTCCTCGTCGTCGGCGTCGTCGCGTCGCGCGCCCCAGACGATCCAGCCGAAGGCCGCGCCGAACAGGAAAGCGAGCGCAAGCGGCCCCCAGGGGGACGTTCCGAACAACGCCTGAAAATTCTCGCCCATCGACTTTCGCCGTCCCCGGCGCGACCCGTCCCCCGAGACGTTCCGCTGATCAATCGCCGAGGTTAGAGCAAGCGGCGCGCCATGAACGAAGGAAAAAAGCGGCGGCGCCCGCTATGAGCGCCGCCTTTTTTTCTCCCGAGGCGAACAACCCGTCGCCTTTTCTCGCATCTGGAGAATCAGCGCGGCGCCATCACCATCATCATCTGCTTGCCTTCGAGCTTCGGCATTTGTTCGACCTTGGCGACATCCTCAAAGTCGGCCTTCACTTTCTCAAGCAGCTCCATGCCGCGATCCTGGTAGGCCATTTCCCGCCCGCGGAAGCGAAGCGTCACCTTCACCTTGTCGCCTTCATCGAAGAAGCGGCGCATCGCCTTCGCTTTGACTTCATAATCGTGGTCGTCGATGTTCGGCCGCATCTTGATCTCTTTGATCTCGACGACCTTCTGCTTCTTCTTCGCTTCGGCCTTCTTCTTCTGCTGCTGGTATTTGAATTTTCCGAAATCGAGAATCTTGCAGACCGGCGGCTGCGTCTGCGGCGACACTTCGACGAGGTCTAGTCCCGCTTCCTGGGCGATTTCGATCGCGCGCGCCGTTGGTACGACGCCGCGTTTTTCGCCGAGATGATCGATGAGAAGAACTTGAGGGACGCCGATCTCTTCATTGACGCGAGGTCCGTCTCCTTTGGGCGCCGCGGGGGCGAATGGTCTGCGGGAAATGGGCTTACTCTCCTTTGGTTGCTTCAGGGGCGAATGCGATTTTGCCGGCGTCGGCGAAAACTTTCGTTAACGCCTGACGGCCGGCGAAGGCGGAATATAGGCGGGATGGGGCCAAGATCAACGGACCGCGGAGCGCGGGCTCGCCGATCCCTTCGGGATGAGGCCCATATTCTCGAGCGCGCGCCAGACGAATTCGGGCTTCGCCTCGCTCATATCGACGCGGGTCGTCAGGGTAATGATATTGCGGCCCTTCGGCGAGAGGTGCTCTTCGCCGGACTTTCGAATGAGGACGCCGGCGCAGCCGACGCTGACGGCAAGGTGCACCTCTTCAGCCGCGTCGCTGACGAAGAAGGCCGCCGTCTGCGCAAGCGCCACGAGCTGCAGATGATCGGCCTTGCCGGTGATATCGACGAGCTCGGGCGCAGCTTGCGCGACTTCATCCGCAAAGCCGTGCAGCTCCTTGGCCCCGACCATGACCGGCATGATGCCCTTCTTCGCCATCATGCGGGCAAGCTCGGCGTAGCGGGCGGCGGGCCACCGCCGGGTTTCGTCAAGGCCCGGCATCAACAGGCCGTAAACGCCCGAAATGCCGAACCAGCCCGGCTGCATGCTGGCCGAATCCTTACGGTTCGACAGCGCCCACCGGAAATCCGGGAGGCGCGTCGGCGCGTCAAAACCGACCGCCGCCGAAAATTTCTTTGTATTCGGCAAACCCTCTTCCGGCGCGCCTTTGCGCCTGGCCGATCGCGACGCCGGCGCGACGGAACGCCATTTCGGGCGGAACGGCCCAAGCGCCGCGTAGAGCTTTTTCGCATCTTCGTTGGCGGCGAGATCGTAAATATACTGGAAGCGCGAGGATTTCACCTGGCGGACGAACGCTTTTTTCGCCTCGACGTCGCGAAAGTCGGGCATGGCGGCGACCTGGTCGAAATAGGGCGAGGCGCGCGCCACTCGCTGCAAGTGATCCTGCGTCAGCAGGCTGATCCGGGCGCCCGGATGCGCGGCTCGAATCGCGTCGTAGAGCGGTTCGGCGGCGACGAACGCCGCAAGCCCGTCCGTCTTGATGACGAGAATGTTCTGCGCACGGCCGGTCATTGAAGCTTGCCTTTGCGCGACAACACCTCATGGTAGGCGGCGATCGTCGCCTCGGTCATCGCCTCGGTCGCGAAATGCAGGGCGATTCGCGCCCGGGCCCGGGCGCCCATCGCCCGCCGCCCCTCCGCCCCGATATCAATCAGTCTCCGGATGGCGGCGAAGAGATCGTCCGCCGAGCCCGGCGAGACCAACAGGCCGGTATCTTCATCGACAATCGTTTCGCGCGCGCCGCCATGGTCGGAGGCGATGACCGGCTTTCCCATCGCCCCGGCTTCCGCCGCGACCCGCCCGAACGCCTCGGGCCGGATCGAAGGCGATAGGACGATGTCTGACGCCCCGTATGCCGCCGGCATGTCCCCGCAATGGCCGACAAAGCGAATCATCCGCTGCAGTCCCAACTCACCAACCCGCCCCGCCAAGGACGCAGCATAATCGCCCGCCCCCTGCTGATCCCCAGCGAAAATTAACCGCAAATCCGACGCCGCGCCAGCCTCGGCCTTCTCGATCAGGCGGGAGAAGGCTTCGACAGCGACCCAATGGCCTTTCCAGTCGGTTAGGCGCCCCGGCAGCAGGAGAACCAGCGCGCCGGAATTTTCCACAAGGCCCCACTGCTCCCGGATCGCGTGGATTCGGTCGGCTGAAATCGCCGA
Source organism: Parvularculaceae bacterium (assembly GCA_013389125.1). GTDB lineage: Bacteria > Pseudomonadota > Alphaproteobacteria > Caulobacterales > Parvularculaceae > Amphiplicatus. Next base: position 10,670 of record JACADX010000454.1, read on the forward strand.
CGGGTTGAACTCGGCGAGATCGGCGCCGCGCGGAATGACCCGCAGCCGGTCACCCACATCGTAAGCCTGTCGGATCGCCGCCGCCGTGAATTCCGAATTCGCGATAACGAGGTCTCCGCGCGCCATGGATGAATTGAAAAGGCGCTTTAGCCTCGACTGTGATCGATAGGCGCCGTGATAGGTCGTGACGAGCGGGACGCGGGTCCGCCGCGCCGCGATCAGGGCGCTCCAGGCCGGCGCCCGAGAGCGCGCATGGATGATGTCGACGCGCTCGTCACGAATGAGTCTCTCAAGCCGACCCGCGTTTCGATAAATCGCCAGCGGGTTTTTGGAATGAACCGGCAGCAGCATGACGCGGCCGCCCGACGCCGCGACATCGGCGGTAAGACGGCCGCCGCTCGTCGCCACAATTGCGCGCCCGCCGGCGGCGATGATCGCCTTGGTCATCTCGACGGTCGTGCGTTCGGCGCCGCCGGAATGGAGCGCCGGAATGACTTGCAGCACGGTCTTTTCAAGGCGCATGCAGGATGGGGCGCTTGGCGACAGGTTCGGTCCCGCGCATATAGGGCCGACCCGGCGGATGAGATCAAGCAACTGCATGGCGGAAGAGAGCGGATTTCTCGCCGGCCGCAATGGCCGCATCGCATGGCGCCGACGCGCCGGCGCCGAACCGACTGTCGTTTGGCTCGGCGGGTTCAAATCCGACATGACGGGCGCGAAGGCCGAGGCGATTTCGAAATGGGCCGCGGCCGAAAGACGCGCATTTCTCAGGTTCGATTACTCCGGACACGGCGCATCGGAAGGCCGGTTCGACGCGCTGACGATATCGGATTGGCTTCAGGACGCGCTCGACGTCATTGACGGCCTGACGAGCGAACCGCTGCTGCTCGTCGGATCTTCAATGGGCGGCTGGATCGCCGCCCTCGCCGCGCTGCGGCGAAAGCCCCGCATTATGGGGATCGTCTTCATCGCGCCGGCGCCGGATTTCACTGAGGATTTAATGTGGGCGTCGATGACCGAACGCCAGCGCGACATTCTGCTGCGCGATGGGCGCCTTGTCGAACCCTCTCCCTATTCGGAGGAACCGACTGTCATCACGAGCGGCCTTATCGAAGACGGACGCCGCCATCTCATCCTCGGCGGCGCGATCGACATCGCCTGCCCAGTGCGCATCCTTCAGGGAATGGCGGACCCGGACGTTCCCTGGCGGCATGCGCTGCGGTTCGCGGAACTCTTAACGACGGACGACCTTGAAGTCACGCTGATCAAGTCTGGAGATCATCGCCTGTCGAAACCCGGCGAGATCGAAACGATCATCCGCCTGATCTCGTCGCTCGGCGGATCGCGTTCGGTCAGGACGGCTTTCTGACGAACATCGCGCCGGCAAGCGTCGCGCTTCGCCAAACGACCTCCGCCGCGCGCGCCGGCTTGTCGAGATCAATCCGGATTTCAATGAGATCCGGGAGCAGGTCGGCGTTGTCGAGCTTCATGAGGCAGCCGCTCTCGCTGATATTGCGCACGACGCAGGAAAAGGACTTGCCGTCGCTGGCGAGGATTTCCGCCGCCTTGAATGTCGGGCGACGGACCGAGGCGCGGCGCTCGTCGATTTGGAGAAGATCGGCCGATTCCGGTTCGGCGCGCTCGTTGATGTCGGTCAGGCTCGGCTTGTTTTGGCTGCCCATGGCTTTCTCGCGCTTAGCGGCCCCGACATTCAGCCTGCGCCCTCTCCCTGAAGAACGCGTTAACCGCAAACGCCGCGGAGAAATTCGCCGCCTGGCGCGTTCGGATTGTCGATTCGGCCTTTGAAATCGCGGGGTCCTGGCGGAATTCCTCGCATTCGCGGCCGACGCGGAGGGGTTGCGACATCTGTAACATTGCGCTACATTTGTCGCTTGCCGCCGCCAAGCAAAGGGACCGTCATGCCAGCCGATCCTAGCTTTCAGCCGACCAAACCCGAACTCGCCGTCCTCAAGCTCCTTTGGCGGAAGAAATCCCTGACCGCGCGCGAGATCACCGACGAAGTCGCACCGGATATCGACTGGAGCTACTCGACGATGCGCACCGTCATTGAGCGGATGTGCGACAAGGGTCTGCTCCGGAAGAGGTCCGCCGACGGCGTCAATGTCTATTCCGCCGCGATCGGCAAGGTCGCTCTGCTCTCGCGCATGATTCTCGACTTTTCAGATCGCGTGCTCGAACTCGATGCGGCGCCTTCCGCCGTGATGTTCGCCGACTCAAAACTGCTCTCTGAGGATGAGATCAGGGAACTCGAAAAAATCCTGCGCGCGGAGGACCGGAAATGAGCGGACTCGTCGCCCTATCGGAATATCAGGCGGAAGCGCTGATGATTTGTCTCGCCGCGTCGATCGTCTGGGCGGGCTTCCTGTTCTTAGGCGCGCGACGCATCGAGCGCGCCGGCGCCATGACGTCGGCCGAAAGACTCTGGACGGCGGCGCTCTTGTTCGCCGTGCTCCCGTCTTTAATCGCTCCAACGCTTGCCGCATTCGGGGTTTCGCTCCGAAAAGCGCCGGATGAGCTTGTCATCGACGCGGGCGCAAGACCGAATTTGACCGCTCACGTCAGTATTGAGCCAGCCGTCTCGCCGCAAACGACCGCGCCGATTGACGCCGAGCAGGTCATCGGCGCCGCATCGATCATTTACGTATACGGCGTTTTCCTGATGCTATTTCTGTGGGCGGCGCGCAATCTCGGGCTTCATTATGCGATCGCGCGCGCGGAGCGGATCGTCGATGCCGAAACTCTGGAGAGAATTGACGAATGGGCGGACCGACTTGAGGTCAGGCGACCTGACATCAGGCGCTCGCGCCATGTTTCGAGCGTGTGCATTTTCGGCGTGATCCGCCAGACGATTCTCGTACCCGAAGGCATCGAGAGGCGCGTGTCTTCCGATAATCTCATCTTGATGTGCGCCCATGAGCTTGCCCATGCGCGGCGAGGCGACACGCGGCTGTTCACCGCAACGCAGCTTGCGAGGGCGCTCTTCTGGTTTAATCCGCTGGTCGCGCGAATTGCGGCGCGCGCGGAACTCGCCGCCGAAGAACGCGCAGACGCGCTGGTGCTCTCAAAGGGCGTTGACCGTCGCCGCTACGCCGCTTGTTTCGTCGAGGGCCTGAAATTCGCCGCATCGAGAATGAACGGGCAGCCGGCGCTGGCACCGTCCTTTACGCCGCAGGACCGCAACGGTCGACGGCGGCGCCTCAACTCGATACTCGCCCCAGGCGAAGAACGCCGCGCGCGCCTGTCGACGCGGCTGATGGCGTCGGCGGCGGCCTCGACGATCGCGCTGATCGCGGTCGGCCAGGCGGCGTTCGCCGTCGATCCGGCGAGCGCAAAGGAACGACGTCGCCTGCTCCAGTCGTCGCCATTGTCCGGAGAGGTGACGTCGGCGTTCGGAGAACGATCCGAGCAAAGCGACGGCCGCGAAGGCCCAGCGCATAAAGGAGTCGACATCAAGGCGCAAAAGGGCGCGAACATCTTCGCTCCCGGCGATGGCGTCGTCGTCGAGGCGACTGATCATTACGACGGCAAGCCCGCCTATGGAAAAGTCGTCATCATCGACCACGGGCACGGTCTCGTCACGCGCTACGCGCATCTTGACAGCTACAGCGTCAGGCGCGGCGACCGCGTCAAAGCCGGCGACGTCTTCGCGACCGTCGGCGCGACAGGCGAAGTCACAGGCCCGCATCTCCATTTCGAAACTCTGCGAGGCGGCGCCCCTGTCGATCCCGCCGCCGTCATCGCCGCCGCGCCTGAGCCGGCCGATCCGCCTCCGCCTGAGGACGCGGCGGCGCCCGTTATGGCGCCGACGCCCGAGCTTGCGCCGGACGCCTTGATCGCGCCGTCGCCCGTCGACACGCCGGTTCCAGCGCCCGCGTCGGAGCCGGCGCCGCGGACTGCGCACATGTTGGGCTTCTCCTTCAGTCTTGCGCCGCCGAAGAACGGATTCCCTGAATTCAAAATCATCAATCCGATCGTGACCCCACGGGCGCCGCTGATCGGCAAGAACGGAATGCGATTTACGGAACCGAACGGTTTTGCGTTCGCTGACGGCGACTTCGCCGCGGACTTGCTGGCGGACGACATTGAAAAGCGCTTGCTCGGCGACGTCGATTCCGAAAACGGCGCCGTCTACGATCTGACGCTTCGGAATGGCGACAAGGTTTACCGCTTTTCAAGCGACGAACCGATGACACGCGAAAAGCGCGCGGAACTCCGCGCGGCGCTTGAGGACATGAAGCGCGAGCGGGCGCGAGCGATGCGCGAGGTCGAACGCGCCGACGCCGAGCGCGAACGCGCCCGCGCCGAAATCATCCGCCGTCAGGAGGAATGGCGCCGCGAGGCCGAGCGCGCCAGCCGCGAAGCGATGCGCATCGCGGAGGAAACGGAGGCTTACGAATCCGCGCAGGGCGCCGCGGACTATGCCGCTGCACGAAGCGAGATGCTGTCGGCGCAGCGCGAAGCGCTTGAAAGCGAGATTCAAGCGATCGAAGAGGCTCAGGGCGATCTGGACGCGGCGATTGAGGAAGGCGTTGCTGACGCGCTCGCCGATCTCGACGATTCCGAAGCCGATCTCGCCGAGCAGGAGCTTTCGCGCGAGGAGCTTCAGGCGGCGCGGCGATCGATCGATGAAGCGCGACGCCAATTGGAGCGGGACGCCGAAAATCACAAACGCGCGATCGAAAACGCGCGCCGCGATCTCGATCGGCAAAGGCAACGCATCGAGCTTGAGATCGAAAGGATTGATGAGGAACTTGCGCGCGCAGGATGAAGGCAAACGCTTCGTCGCGCAGAACTTCACTTCGTCGCTTTGACGGGGCCGCTGGTCGAAAGGATGCCGGCGGCCTCTTGTTATTAACTGTTCTCCGGGAGTTTATGGGCCGCTGCGACATTTGTCGCTAGGTCCGCCACCCTGGAGCCGCGCATGGATCTGACCAAGCTTTGCCTCAAGAACCCGGCGGCCGTCGGCGTGGTGCTGGCGTTGATTGCGCTTCTCGGCGTTGTTTCGATCACCAAGCTCCCGATCCAGCTGCTGCCGAATATCGAGCGCCCGGAGCTTGGCATCTGGACCGGTTGGCGCGCCGCATCCCCTCGCGAAGTTGAAAGCGAGATCATCGAGCCGATCGAACGCGAGCTTCGGGGCATTCCAGGCCTCAAGACCATGCAGTCGTTCTCGAACTCGGGCGGCGGCAACGTCGACCTCTCGAACCTGATTGTGTCCGACAGTGCCAACGGCGACGGCGTTTCAATCAGCCAGGACGGCGTAACCTGGTATCGCGTGCTGGATGCGACTAACGTGGAATCCGATCAGTGGGCTCGGGTCTCCATCGACCTGATGGCGGCCGTCAGCTCGGCTGGGATCGCCCTGGACAG
>JACADX010000443.1 GCA_013389125.1 Parvularculaceae bacterium
CTTGGAGCGGCTTCTGAACGCGCGCCTCTCTAGCGCGGTTCTACGCAGATGTCGCCCCGTCGGCGAAGCGTCCGGGACCGCGATTCGTGAAATGCGGCATGGTAAACGCGGTCCCGTCTTCTCGCTTGCGCGCGTCCTTGTCCGAAAACGCTCACGCTTTTCGGCAGCGCGCGCTAAAGCGGCGTGCGCTGAAGTGTGCGCGGTTCGGCGCGTAAACGCCGCGCAAATCAAAGCCTAGATCGAGCGCCCTGATTCCGGATCATGGCGCGAAGCTCTAACGTTCGGCGAGCCGGCGTTTGACCGCTTCAAGCGCGGGATCGACGCCCATCCGGTAATCGGCGTAGGTGAGCGGGGCGGCGATATCCGGCTCGAGGGTGCCGACCCTGATCGGGGCCTCGCGGATCGACCGATGACAATCAGGCTCCGGACAGCCGGTCATATAATTGTGGCGTTCGGTCGCCGCCAGGAGTGACGCCTTTGAAAGGGGAAGTTCGGCAAGGCCCCCTTCAGCGTAGAACTCCAGAAAATCGCCGATCGGCTCCCCGACGATGATGACGCGATCGGGGGCGGCCTGTTTCAAATAGCCGGCGCTGGCGATGCCTGCGGAAAACGTCCGCCCGGAGGTCAGAATGAAAATCCGGCCGGGCGCAAGGTCCGGCAGCTTTTGCATGAACGCGCGCGTCGTATTGAGGTCGCCCCCGCCGTCGAGCCGAAGATCGACCACGAGAGTCTTCGGCTTTGCGCGCGCAATGTCCTTCAGCGAGCGCTTTATGAAGGCGTCAATCTTCTGCTCGTAAAATGACTTGTTGATCCGCAACTGGATGTACCAGCCGTCGAGTTCAGGGAGCGGCGCGGAACGGAACGCCTTCCCGTCATTGAGGAGATAAAGCGGCGCAGCCCCGCCGGCGTTTTCGGCGGCGCGCGCGACAAGCCGGGAATGGTCGAAAAAGTCGTAAATTCCTCCAGCCGGCGGATCGAGCCTTGCGTCGAGCAGCCTCGTTGCGATTTCGCCGCCCGGAAGTTCGAAGACCGCTTCAATTCCGTCCGCCGCGTCCGTCAATCCGGCCGCGTTCAAGAGCGCGGGCGATTCGAGGAAAAACGGCGCCCACTCGTCGCGTTTCCCGACCCGCGCGCCGAAATAGTCTCCAAAGGCCGTCGCCAGTTCGGCGACGTCCCGCCCGGCGATTGAAACGACGCGCGCGCCGAGAAGCTCACGCATTTCATCTGGCGCATGAATGACGCGAACGCCGTCTGCGAACGCATGAAGTTCGAGCGGGATGCGGTTGAACCGGTGCGGCCAGACGCCTGGCGGCGACATCGTATGGCCGTTCATCGAGATTGCGGCGATGCGGGCGACCGCCAAGTGGAATTCGGCGAGAGGAATGTCGCCTGCTCTCGCCTTCAACGCCTCAAAAGCTGCTTCAGCCCTGGCGCGCTCCTCGACGGAGTAGGACTTGTCGGCGTCCAGAAATTCACGCAGCGCCGGAATGTCGCCGGTGAAATCGTCAGCGCCGGCCGGCGCCGCGGAGAACGCCAAGGCGAATGCGGCGGCCGCCGAAATTTGAACTCTCATAGCGCCTCTTGGTGCGTTCCCGAACGGGGACAGTGGCGGACCGGCGGCCCGGATGTTCCGCCGAAGGCGCCGCACCGTGGCGCGCGCGTTGGTCGACGATCCGAGTTCCAACCCCTCATCTCACCTTATCGCCGCGCCAAAGGGCCGCTATCGCTTTTTCGGCGACATGCTCCTAGCCTGAGCCGGTCTGTGACAAGGGAGCGCGGCCGGTGCAGACCCAAAGCCCGATTTTCGACGAGATCGCGAAGCTGATGTCCGAGGCGGCCGGCGCCGTCGACGGGGTTCGCCGCGAGGCCGAGACCGTCGCCCGGAGCCAGTTGCAGCGCCTGCTCTCGGACATGGACCTCGTCTCGCGCGAGGAATTCGATGCTGTCAAGGAGATGGCGGCCAAGGCGCGGGCCGAAAACGACCGCCTCGCCGCCCGCCTCGCCGAGCTTGAGGCGCGGCTGGGCAAAACGAGTTAGTTTTCCCCAAGTTCGAACCATTGCCGCGCTTCCCCGACTCGCCGCGCATTCCCGAGGGTCAGATCCGGTCGGGAGCGCCATGTCGATTGAACTGCTGAAGCCGCGGTCGAAAGATGCGGACCCCCTGGAAGCGCTCGAACTCGTCGCCGACGATCTTGCGCTCAGTGTCGAGCGCGTCGACGACGATGAGCTCCATGTCGCAATCCCGGGGCAATGGCGCGACGCCGGATTCTGGTTCACCTGGCGCGCGGAGCTTTCGACGTTGCAGATGGGCGCGCCGCTAGATCTCAAGGCGCCGAAGGCGCGGCTCAATGATGTGGCGCGTCTCGTCGCCATGGTGAATGAGCGGCTCTGGATTGGCCATTTTGATCTCTGGTCGGATGACAACTCGATCGTATTCCGCAACGCCGCCGTGCTGCCGGCGAACGGCGCGCTGGACCGGCTTCAGGCCGAATGCCTCATCAAGGGCGCGCGGGAGGCGATCGACCGCTTTTTGCCCGCGTTCAATTACCTCATCTGGGGCGGGAAGACGCCCGAAGAAGCGCTTGAAGCGTCGCTCTTTGAGACCGCCGGCAACGCCTGACCGGCCCGCCGGCGGCGCGGCGTGATCGTCGTCCGCCGTTCGTGTATGAAGCCGCCGATGACGAAGAAAATTTCCGTCGCGCTGATTGGCGCCGGTTCGATGGGCGGCGCGCTCCTCAAGGGTTGGATTGCGGGCGGCGTCATCGACGCCGCGACGAGCGCCGTTTTCGACCCTGCGCCGCGCGACGAGATTGCGACGCTTATCGGCCAAGCGCGGCTGTGTCTCAATCCGGCGCGCCGCGAGGGCGCGTTTGACGTCCTCGTCGTCGCAGTCAAGCCGCAGTCGGCGGCGGACGCGCTTGCGCCGTTCCCTCCGCTCGCCGCGCGCGCCTCCGTGCTGTCCGTCATGGCGGGGCGCAGCATCGCCGCTCTTGGGCGGTCGCTCCCCGGCGCGCGGGCGATCATTCGCGCCATGCCCAATCTTCCGGCGGCGGTCGGCGCCGGCGCGACGGCCCTCTTCGCCCCGGCTGACGTCTCGCCGACGGACCGCCGCGTCGCTGAAACGCTGATGCGCGCGATCGGCGAAATCGCCTGGGTCGAAGACGAGGCCGGGATCGACGCCGCGACAGCCGTGTCGGGAAGCGGACCGGCCTATTTCTTCCTCCTCGCCGAGGCGCTGGCGGAGGCGGGACGCGCCGCGGGGCTTACGGCGGAAACGTCGGCGCTGCTCGCGCGCGCGACGCTCGTCGGCGCCGGCGCCTTCGTCGCCCATGACAAGCGAGCCCTTGACGCGCTTCGCCGCGCCGTCGCTTCTCCCGGCGGCACGACGGAAGCGGCGCTCGGAGTTCTCGACGGCGAGACGCAAGAAGTCCGTAAACTGATCAAGCGCGCGGTCGAAGCCGCGGCGCGGCGCGCCCATGAGCTGACCGAGTAGCGGGTCAGCCCGGAAGCTTCATCACCGCGCGAAGGCCGCCGAGCGGCGACGTTGACAGCGCGACATCGCCGCCATGGCTTCTTGCGACATCGCGAACGACTGAAAGGCCGAGACCTACGCCTTCGCTCGCGCTTCGCGCCTCATCGAGGCGATAAAACGGCTTGAACACGTCGCTCCGCTTGTCCTCGGGAATTCCGGGGCCGTCGTCATCGACGATCACGGCGACGAACGGCCCGGCGCGCTCGGCGCTGATTCGCACTTTTCCCGCATATTTGAGGCCGTTCCCGACAAGATTTGCGATTGCGCGCTTGATTGCATCGCGCCGGCCCTCGAATTTCACTTCAGCTTCGGAGCTCAAGGCGACGCGCGCGCCGGACGGATCGGCGTCTTCGGCGACCTCGCGCACGATCTCGGCGAGATCGAACGCTTCCGGCTCGCCGGCGGTCGAATTGTCGGAGGCGAACTCGAGATAGGAGTTGATCATCCGCTCCATCTCCGCGACGTCGCGTTTCACCTCATGCGTTTCAGCGCTCTGAGGCGCCATGGCGAGAGCGAGCTTCATGCGGGTCAGCGGCGTTCTAAGATCGTGGCTGACGCCGGCGAGCATCGTCGTGCGCTAGTCGATGTGCCGTTTGATGCGCTCGCGCATCGCGATGAAGGCCCGGCCGGCGCGCCGCACCTCGGTCGCGCCCGACGGCTTGAATTCCGGCATGTCGCGTCCGCGCCCGAAGGCTTCCGCCGCGGCGGCGAGGCGCAAGATCGAGCGAACCTGGTTGCGAAGAAAGACGATGGCGATCGCGCCGAGGAGGAGCGACGTGCCGATGAGCCAAAGGAGAAAGACAGGGCCGGTCGTCGCAAACACCCGGTCGCGAAACGGCAGGAAGACGAGCGCGCCGTCCTTCGTCTGGACGCGGATCTCGACATAGAAGGGCCAGCTTTTCGTGTCGAACCAGAAGGGGCGGTCCAATTCCTCCTCAAGCTGGCGATCAAGCGTCGCGTTATAGAGGTTGAACGGCGACAGCTTGTTTCGCTCGGGGATCTTGTCGTCACGCTCAAACCGCGTCGAAATGTCGAGATCTTCAAGCGCGATCGCCTCGACGCGGCGCTTGTCCTCCGGCGTCGCCGCGTCCTCGTAAAGGCGGGTCAAAAGCGCGATCTGGCCGGCGACGTTCGCCGACTGGTTCGCGGTCACCGTGTCCCAATGCCGGTCGAAGAACACGTAAGTGATGACCGACTGCATGAGAAAGATCGGCAGGATGACGATCAGCGCCACGCGGCCGTAAAGGCTCTTCGGCATGAAGCGCTTCAGCATGGTCAGTCGGGGATCAGCATATAGCCGACGCCGCGCACGGTCTGGAGGTAAATGGGCGTCCTCGGATCGTCTTCGATCTTCTTTCTGATGCGGGTGATCTGAACGTCGATCGAGCGCTCCATCGGCGTCGACGTCTGCTCGGCGAGGGCTTGGCGCGAAATCGCTTCGCCGGGCTTGGCGGCGAGGACGCGCAGGAGCGCGAGCTCGCCGGCCGTAAGTCTTACAAGCTCGCCGTTTCGCCTCAGTTCGCCGCGGCCCGGCTCGAAGGTCGCGCCGCCGAACGCAAGCGTCTGGCGGTCGCGCGCAATCGGCCGCGACCGCCGGAGGAGGGCGCTGATCCGCAGGACAAGTTCGCGCGGCTCGAACGGCTTCGACAGGTAATCGTCAGCGCCCCGCTCAAGTCCCTCGATGCGGTCTTCGGGAAGGCCGCGCGCGGTCAAGAGCAGGATCGGCACGTTTGACGCGGCGCGGATTTTCTCGGTGAGGTCAAAGCCGGACATGCCGGGCATCATGACGTCAAGGATCAGGAGATCGAACTCGACCGAGCCGAGGAGTTCGCGCGCTTCCGCGCCGTCCTTCGCGGTCGAGACGCGGAACCCGTTGTCCGTCAGATAGCGTTTGAGGAGCGCGCGAATTCGCTCGTCGTCGTCAACGACGAGGATATGAGGCGACTTTTCGGCGATCGTTCGGGACATGGCGGGCTTTTGAGATCAGCCGGGCCGCTGGCGCAAGAGGCGAACGGCGCGCGCCGCATAATCCGACCCGGTCCAGACGGTCAGCGCGGCCGCCAGCCAGAAGACGCCGCTCGCCGCCGGACCCAAGGCGTCGCCGACAAGTCCGCCCGGCGCTGCGGCGAGGAGGAGTGCGACGCCGGCGATCTGCGTCGTCGTCTTCAGTTTCGCAAGCGGGGTCACCGGCAGATCGGCGCCTTCCTTGGCGAGCGCCTCGCGCAGGCCGCCGACGAGGATTTCGCGAAGCAGGATCGCGAGCGCCGCGACGACGCCTTCGTCGCGGATGACGCCGTTGCGGACGAGGAGGATCAGCGCGGCGGCGATCAGAAGTTTGTCCGCAAGCGGATCAAGCGTCGCGCCGAGCCGCGACGTCTCGTTCCGCGCGCGCGCGACAAAGCCGTCGAGGAAATCGCTCGCCGCCGCAAGGACGAAGAGCGCCAGCGCGGCGGAAAGCGCCCAGGGCGCGTCCAGAAAGAACATCGCCGCGAACGGGACGATAAGGGCGATGCGCGCGAGGGTCAGGAAATTGGCCATAGGCGGGGCACTATAAGGCGCGCCCCGCCGATTTCGATTTCGCGGTCTACTCGATCCTGGTCCTTGGATGGCGGACGAACGCCCACCAGACGCCGAGAACGCCGACGATGAGGACGAGCCAGGTCGCGGGTTCGGGCACGTCGTCCGGCGGCGGCGGCGGCGGGCACTCCGGATCGGTTTTCGGATCGCAAGGAGGCTTCGGGACGCCGGGCGGCGGCACGACGATGCCCGGAACGTCATAAGGCGGGACGAAAGGCGGCCGCCACGCGGTCGTCGGCGGATAGACGGGGGTCGGCGTCACCGACGGCGGGACTGTCGCCGGCGGACCTTCCGGAACCCGCCCTGGCTCTCGCGGCGCCGGCTCATAGCCGGCAAGGCGCGTTGGAACCGGGCGGGATCCTAAAAAGACCCGTCGGCCTTTCGCGGTTCGCCTTAGCCGCAACAGCCGCAATTGATAACGATGTCGTTGCGGATGTCGCCGACCGCCCGGGCATAGAGCTCGGCGATCTGCTTTTCATCTAGGGGCTTGTTTTTGTTTCCAAATCCGCCGGTCCACACAATCGCGCCGGCAAGGATCGCCGCCGCGATGATGTTGCCCAAACCATTTCCCATCATGGGAACCACCACAACCAAACGCCCGGCAGCGAGATGGGCGCCTTAAGCGCCCTGGCGAATGCCAATTCGGGAAACCGGACCGGGCGCCGATTCCCCCACAGCCGTGCTTCCAAGGTTCGTGCCAAGCCGGAACGGCGCTGTCCGCCGTCCGAACGGTGAGGGCGCTGGAACGCGCTCCTGGGCGAGGGCGGCGTTCGTCAGCACGGCGCGGAAACAATTAGCCTGCAACCCTCGGGAGGCATACTGACCCGAATCAGAAACGGAGGCCAGATGCGGCGGATTGGACACAATCGCGGCGTCGGCCGCCGCGCCGCCGGCCGCGCGCCTACCCAGCCAGCGAGGGTCATGCTAAGAATCGTTAACGAAGGCTCCCTGGGGCGGGCCAGGGGCGGCGGTCGCAGCAGGTGCGGCTGACGCGTCCAAGACAGTCGCGTGATGAGGGGTTTGGCGGGTCAGCATGAGGACGGGAGCGACCGGTCTTAATCTGATCAAGGGCTATGAGGGCCTCCGGATGTCGGCGCATTACACGCCGAATGAGGAGTGGACCGTCGGCTATGGGCACACTTCGTCCGCGCGCCACGGAATGAGCGTCACCGAGGGCGATGCGGAGCGCCTCCTTCGCGCCGACGTGCAGCCGATTGAAAAGCTCATTGCGGACACCGTCCGTGCGCCGCTCAATCAGAACGAGCACGACGCGCTCGTCTCGCTGATTTTCAATATCGGCGAGGCGAACTGGAAGCGCTCGACGGTCCTTCGCAAGCTGAACGAGGGCGACAAGCTTGCGGCCGCGCGCGCCTTCGAGATGTGGACGAAAGCGCGCGTCAACGGCGAACTTGTCTCGCTTGACGGCCTCGTGCGCCGACGCGCCGCCGAGAAGTCGCTCTTCCTGATGCCGACCGACGCCTCTTTGGTCGTTCCGACGTCGGATGTGAGGCCGGCCTCCGAATGCGAGCTTGATTTCAAGTCGGATCGCGAACTCAAAGCTTCGCCCGTGGTTCAGTTTGACCGCAAGGCGAGCGGCAAGGCGCTCATCCTCTCAGACGAGGAAAGAGCGGCGCGCTCGCGCGCATTGTTCGCGGCGACGCAGGCGCTTTCCGTCGATCCGACCAAGATGATCATCACCAAAGCCGAGGAACACGCCGACATGGGAGTAACCATCGGCGCCATTCTCGCCGGCCTTCTCGCGCTTGCGATGACCGGCCTTGGCGGGGTCATGCTCATCGGCCAGGAATTCCCGCGCTTCGCGGAGTCGATCGGCTTCGGCTACGAGAAGTTTGTGGCGATTTTCGAGAACCTGCCGATGTGGCTCGCGGCGATGGGCGCGGCGACCTGCTACTTCATTCTCTACATTCTCGTAAAGCGCGTCGCGCGTCATGATCTCAAGCGGCAGCGCGCTCAGGAATTCGCCCGGCTGCGCGCCGCCGAATAGGGCGAAAAGCGCGCCTCCGATCCGCGTTTCGCGCGCTTGATCCGCATATCGTTCCGTCCGAAGCTCGCCACCGCCGCCGCCGCGACTGGCGCGTCGGGCGCAAACGCGGAAACCGGGTAGGCGCGAAACGGCGCGCTGCGATGACGATTTGATTGTCGGGCGCGATAAGGCGATCGCGCCCGGCGATCCGGGGCGCGCGAAGCCTTGATGACGATGAGGAGGGGTTCTTATGGCCAGGGGAATGTTTGTTGGGCTCGGCGCGGTCGGCGCGGCGGCGGCGGGTCTTGCCAGCGTCTACGTCGTGCGCGACCGGGCGTCGCCGGAGCCGGCGCTCATTGCGGCGCGTTCTGCGCCGGAAACCGTCTGCATCGAGAGCAATGTGCGGCTTGTCGAGGGCATGTCCCGCAGCTGCCGCACCGCCGCGCAGTTTGAGGCGCTCCGCGACCGCCCGGTCGTCGGCGGAGACGGGACCGCGATCGCGGTCAATCTTGTCGGCCCGGCGGATGAAACGGACGCGAACAGCGTGCGCACTTGCGCGGAATATGATTCGCTCATCGCCAGCGGCTGGTACGCCCTGTCGAGCGCCGATTTGCGGCGCGAGGAATATTTCAAGCGGGCTTGCGGCGCGCTTTCCCTGCTCGTGACGGCGAAACCGGCGCGGCTGTCGCATTTCGCCGGCGGCAAGGCGGAACCCGCGGACATCTTTTCGATGGCCCGCGAAGACGCGATCGCTTTCGGCGAAGCCGCGCCCGAAGCGCCGGTCGACGTCGCGGAAATCGAGAGCGGCGTCTGGAAGGTCGCGATCGGAGAAGGCGAAACCGTCATATACGAAATCGCCCACGCCGATTTCACGGGCGACGGCGTCGGCGAAATTCTCGCCTATGTCTCGGCCGGCGCCCCCGGCGGAACCGCGCGCGTCGGATCGATCGGGTTCATCGAAAAGCCGAATGCCGGCGGGCCGTGCTCATTCTCCCCGCGCTGACGGGATCGCCGCCGTCAGGCGGCTGGCGGCTCGGCTGGCCAATTGTCGATCAACCGCGTTTTCCCGACGATGACGGCGGCGAAGACGCGCGAGGGTCGCGTGATCGCGCCCGGTCCCATCGGCTCAAGTAGATCGGCGCTCCGCACCTCGAGATAGTCGAGCGCGGCGAACCCTGCGGCATTGATCGCTGCGCGGCCGTCGTCGATCGTCGCCGCGACCTCGGCGCCGGCGGAGAGCTTCGCCGCCATGTCGGCGAGGACCGCGTTCAGCCTTCCGGCGATCGCGCGCTCCTCGGAGCTGAGATAGGCGTTGCGCGACGACATCGCGAGGCCGTCCGCCTCGCGGACGATCGGCGCGCCGATGATGTCGACCGGCATGTTGAGGTCCTTGACCATGCGCCGGATGACAAGAAGCTGTTGGTAATCCTTCTCGCCGAATACAGCGATGTCGGGCCGGGCCTGATTGATCAGCTTGCAGACGACCGTTGCGACGCCGCCGAAGAAATGCGGCCGCGATCCGCCGCAAAGCCCCTGCGCGATCTCCGAGACGGCGATCGAAGTCTGAAAGCCGTCGGGGTACATTTCTTCCGGCGGCGGGATGTAGGCGAGATGGCAGCCGGCCTTCTGGAGGAGTTCGAGGTCGTGAGCCTCCTGCCGGGGATAGGACCCGAAATCCTCATGCGGCGCGAACTGCCTCGGATTGACGAAAATGCTGGCGACAGTCCGGCGCGCCAGACTGTTCGATCGGCGGACGAGCGACAAGTGGCCTTCGTGAAGAGCGCCCATTGTTGGGACGAGCCCCACGGTCTCGCCGGCCGCCCGCCAGCCATCCACCCTCGCCCGAAGCGCCTTGACCGAGCGGACGACCCCGATTTGCGAATCGACGACGGCTGCGGGCATGCTATAGGTCCTGTAATTGTGCGGGCGTAGGGGGTCGGAGAGGCTAATGGGACAAGCTTTCGGCGCTTTCAAGGCTGTGCCGCCGAAGGGATTGAGGTCCGTCGCGCTTGCCGGGCTGATGACGCTCGCGCAGGGCTGCGCCATTTTGACGGGAAAACCGGACCCTGATGTCGTCGCCGCGCAGGCGACCGAACTTGACAGCATGCGCGCGCAGCGTATGGCGCTTCAATCGGAAGTTGACAAGCTCAAGGCCGAAAACGAGGCGCTTTCGGCCAAGGTCGCCGAGCTTCAGAAGAAGACCGCGCGCCTTGCTGCGCTGGAGCCGGCGCCGACGCAGGAAAAGCCGGCCGAAGGCGCGCTCAAGGAAGGTCCGCCCTCAGCCGCCGCCGCCGCTGACTCGCCGTCCACCGCGCCGGCGGCGCCCGTCGTCGCCGCGCCCGACGCTGACGTGTCGCTTCCGGACGCACCGGTGCCGATCGACGACTCGCCGCGCCTTGTTCAGCCGAGCTTCGCCTCGACCGAGCAGATTTTCGAGAACGAGGCGGCGAGCGGCGCGATCAAGATGTCGAGCGTCCTATGGGGCGTGCATCTTGCGTCCTATCGCCTTCCCGATGAAGCGAGCGCCGGCTGGAAGAAGCTGCAACGCGAAAATCCCGACGAACTCGGCCTCCTTGAGCCGCGCGTCGAGAAGGTGACGCTTGAGGGCAGGGGCCATTATCTGCGTCTTGTCGGCGGCGGCTTTTCATCGCGCGAAAAGGCCAAGGCGCTGTGCGACAAGCTCGCCGCCAAGGGCGTATTCTGCCGCGTCGCGAATTTCGGCGGCGACCGGCTTTCCATGCTCGATGTCGGCGGCGGCCGCTGACGACTCAATCAGGCGGCGCGATCTCGAATTTCTTCTCGGCGAACACCCGGCCTTCATATTCCGCGGCGCCGATATAGCGCAGCTCAAGAACGCCGGCCGGCAGCGCGCCGGCGTTGAGCGGGACGCGGAGACGGCGCGCGGCGGCGTCGAAATGGATCGGGATGTTGGCGATTTCGGCAAGCCGGCGCGGGCGGCCTTCCGCGGTCATGACGACGGTCAATCGTCCGAAAGCGGAGTATCTTCCCGTCCTCGAAAGCGTCGTATCAAGTTCAAGCATTCCATCGGCGTCTCTGACGAGGCGGGTCTGCGTGATTGAAACCGCGGGCGGCGCGAAACCGGTTCTCACGATGACCGGCGTCGAGACGCCAAGCTCCACGTCGGCCTCAAGGCCGCCGCCGGCGCGCCGGAGCGGCGTTCTGACCGGCGTCGTCTCGATGAGAAGGTGCGAGCGCCTTTCGCCGGGGGGAGGGCGGGCGCCCTTCTTGAGCCGCACGGCGACTTTCGCCCGCTTGCCCGGTTCGAGGCGAAGGCGCGCCGGCGACACGACAAGATAGGGCGCCGCGCTCAAGGCGGGACGCGCGGCCGGCGTCGC
Organism: Parvularculaceae bacterium; assembly: GCA_013389125.1. Taxonomy (GTDB): domain Bacteria; phylum Pseudomonadota; class Alphaproteobacteria; order Caulobacterales; family Parvularculaceae; genus Amphiplicatus. The sequence goes on from JACADX010000443.1 coordinate 11,450, forward strand.
TTCCGCGTATCCATATTCCGTCGCGGAAAGGTCGATCCAGCCGATGCGCGCATCAAGGATCCGGTCCGATCCGTTCGAGATTTCGTAAACCCCGACCGGATTCTGCCGGGTGATGACCTGACGCAGCGGAGAAACCGCGAATTCGGCGCCGGCCGCGCCTGGAAGCGCGGCAATTGCTGAAAAAACGGGGGCGAATGCGCTAAGAAACACCACATTATCAATCGGTCAGGGGAGGGATCGGTCGGCCGGCGGCGCGGCGCCGGCGCCCGTACGGGGCGGCGACTTGCAAGAAATCGGCCTTCAGGGCTTGCCGGCCGCCCGGAAATCACCGTCTGAGTTAACGATTCTGTGCGGCGCCCGGAAACTTCGGGGGGAGCCGGGTTTTCGCAAGGGGTGTCTTGGTGACGCACGTCATCGTTCTCGGCAATGAAAAGGGCGGGTCGGGAAAATCCACGGCCGCCATGCACATTACGGTCGCGCTCCTAAAGTCCGGTTATCGGGTGGCGGCGATTGATCTCGACATGCGTCAGCGGAGCTTCTCGCGCTACATCGAAAACCGCCGGGCGTTCGCGGCGACGAAGATCGTCCCGCTGGTGTTCCCGGAGACGCCTCGAATAGAGCCTTCGTCGATCGACAGCCGCGAGGAAGCGCGCCGCGCGGAAACCGAAAATTTCACGTCGACGCTGCAGACCCTTTCGGAGTGCCACTTTCTGGTCATCGATTGTCCGGGCGCTGACACGCATCTGTCGAGGCTCGCTCACGCCCACGCCGACACGATCGTGACGCCCTTGAACGACAGCTTCGTCGATTTCGATCTCCTTGCGCGGATGGATCCGGACACGGGCGCCCTGCTCGGACCGAGCCTTTACAGCGAGATGGTGTGGAACGCCCGCAAGCGGCGCGCCATGTCGGGCGTTCCGGGCGGCATCGACTGGGTCGTCATGCGCAACCGTCTTTCCGCGACGCGCGCCAACAACAAGCGCGCGATGGGCGAACGGCTCGAAGAGCTGTCGACGCGCATCGGTTTTCGGCTGGCGCGCGGCTTCGGCGACCGGGTCATCTATCGCGAACTCTTCCCGATGGGGCTGACGCTCCTCGATCTTGGCGGCGCCGACGCGCCGCTCCGGCTTTCGACGATGAGCCATGTGACGGCGCGGCTCGAAATCCGCTCGCTGATTGCAACGCTCAATCTCCCGAAGCCGGACGCCGCGAGCGGCGAGGACGACGGGCGCGCGGCGGCCTGATATCGCGGCGCCGTCGGGCGACGGTTCCGTTGCGCCGCCGAATGGGGCATGGTGGCGGACGCTGAACCCCGGGGCCGCCGCTTAATGCTCGGAAAAGTCGCAATTCTTCTGGCGCTCGGCGCGGCCGCCTGGGTGCTGTTTCGGGTCGGCAAGGGTCGGGTCGACGAGTCGAAAACCATGTTCAGGCTGAAGGTCGTCGGCCTCCTCGCGATCGCGGCGGTCTGCTTCGCGGCGAAACTTTTCCCGATCGCTTTCATGATCCTCCTGGCGGCGGGCGGGGTGACCGCCATCGAACTCTGGAGCGGACGGGCGATCAGAGGGCTTGAAAACCTGACGCCGGGCGCTGGCGCGGCGCCGTCGCCCGCGGCGACGATGAAAGTTGCGGAAGCCGCGGCGGTTCTCGGCGTTGCGCCCGATGCGGGCGAAGCCGAGATCAAGGCCGCGCACAAGAAGCTGATCGGGCAACTCCATCCCGACAAGGGCGGGAACGACTATCTCGCCGCCAAGATCAATGACGCGCGGCGCGTGTTGCTCGAAAAGGCGGCTCGGGACGCGGCGAAACCCAATGCGTAGGTCGTAAAGGGGCATAAGATGTCAGCGGTCGAGTCGGTCATATCGGGCGTCGGTTCGTGTTTGCCGGACCGCATCGTCACCAATCAGGACCTCGCAAAAAAGATCGACACGTCGGACGAATGGATCCGCTCGCGCAGCGGCATCGGCGAGCGCCATATCGCCGGCGACGACGAAGTGACGTCGGATCTTGCGGCGAAAGCGGCCTGGCGCGCGCTCGATCAGGCGGGCCTGAAACCGCGCGACATCGACCTCATCATTGTCGCCACGGTGACGCCCGACAAGACCTTTCCGTCCACGGCCGTCTACGTCCAGCAAAAGCTCGGGGTTCCGCCCGGCATCGCCTTCGACGTCTCCGCCGCATGCGCCGGATTTCTTTACGCGCTCAATATCGCCCACAATTTCATCACGACGGGACAGGCGAGGCACGCCCTCATCATCGGCGCTGAAAAGCTCTCGTGCTTTCTCGACTGGACGGATCGCGCGACCTGCGTCCTCTTCGGCGCCGGCGCCGGCGCCGTCGTCCTTTCGGCGAGCGCGCCGCGCACAGCGGCGC
>JACADX010000424.1 GCA_013389125.1 Parvularculaceae bacterium
GCCGCGACCGTATCGCCGCCGCCGGCGACGGCGACGAGCGCGCCCGCTTTCGCGCGCCTTGCCGCATAGCGCGCGGCCTCGATGGTCGCGGTGTCGAAAGGCTTCGTCTCGAAGGCGCCCAAGGGCCCGTTCCAGACGAGCGTCTTCGCGCCGTCGATCTTCGCGGCGATGAGGTCGACGCTTTCGGGTCCGAGGTCGAGGATCATCTCGTCCGCCTTGACGGCGCCCGCCGCCCGCACGTCATGGGCTGCGTTCTCCCGGAACTCCCTCGCGACGACGACATCGATCGGGAGCACGATCTCGCAGCCCCGGGCGCCGGCGTTTTCCATGATCTCGCGCGCCGTCGCGGCGAGATCGGGCTCGCAGAGCGACTTGCCGACGGATATTCCTTTCGCAAACAGGAAAGTGTTCGCCATGCCGCCGCCGACGACCAGCATGTTCGCCTTTCCGACGAGGTTCAAAAGCAGTTCGATCTTGGTCGAGACCTTGGCGCCGCCGACGATGCAGATCAGCGGGCGCTTCGGGTTTGAGAGGGCGGCGGCGAGATAATCGAGCTCCTTCTCCATGGCGCGGCCCGCCGCCGCCGGGAGGAGATGGGCGAGCCCTTCCGTCGAAGCGTGCGCGCGGTGCGCCGCCGAGAAGGCGTCGTTGACGTAAAGATCGCCATTCGCGGCGAGCGCTCTTACAAAGTCAGGCTCGTTCTTTTCCTCGCCCTTGTGAAAGCGCGTGTTCTCGAACATCGCGACGTCGCCCGCCTTCATCGCGCCGGCGACTTTCGCCGCCGCATCGCCGATGCAGTCGTCGGCGAAGGCGACGTTGCGGCCGAGAAGCTCTTCGAGCTTTTTCGCGACGGGGCGAAGCGAGTCCTTCTCGTCGCGCTTCCCGCCGGGACGGCCGAAATGCGACAGAAGAATGACTTTCGCGCCCTTCTTCGACAATTCCTGGATGGTCGGCAGCGCACGTTCAATGCGCGTCGCCTCGGTGACGACGCCGTCTTTCGCTGGCACGTTGAAATCGACGCGAAGGAGAACGCGCTTTCCCGCGACGTCGAGATTGTCGATCGTTCGATAACTGGACAATCGCCGCTCCTAGAGGCGCTTCGCCATTTCGAACGCGACGTCGGTCATGCGCGTCGAGAAGCCCCATTCATTGTCGTACCAGGTGAGGATGCGCGCGAGGCCGCCGTCGATGAGCTGCGTCTGCGGCAGGGCGAAGGTCGACGAGTGGGGATCGTGCATGAAATCCGACGACACGAGCGGCCTGTCCGTATAGGCCAGTACGCCTTTCATCGGGCCGTCCGCCGCCTCCATGATCGCGCGGTTGATTTCATCGACGGACGTCCCCCGCTTCGGCACGAAGACGAGGTCGACGACCGAGACGTTCGGCGTCGGCACGCGGATCGAGGAGCCGTCGAGCTTTCCTTTGAGTTCCGGAATGACGAGCCCCAGCGCCTTCGCGGCGCCCGTCGAGGTCGGGATCATCGACATCGCCGCCGCGCGGGCGCGATAAAGGTCCTTGTGCAGCGTATCGAGCGTCGGCTGATCGCCCGTATAGGAGTGGATCGTCGTCATGTAGCCGCGCTCGATCCCGATGACGTCGTTTAAGACCTTCGCCACCGGCGCGAGGCAATTCGTCGTGCACGAGCCGTTCGACACGACGACGTCGGCCTTGGTCAGCGCGTCGTGATTGACTTTGTAGACAATCGTCTTGTCGGCGTTGTCGCAAGGCGCCGAGACGAGGACGCGCTTGGCGCCGGCGTTAAGATGCGCAGAAGCCTTTTCCTTGCTCGTGAAGAGGCCGGTGCATTCGAAGACGATGTCGACGCCGAGGTCCTTCCAGGGAAGCTTCGCCGGATCGCGCTCGGCGAAAACCTTGATCGGTCCCCTTCCCGCGTCGAGCGAATCCGCGGCCGTCCTGACCGCGACCGGAAACCGCCCGTGCACGGAATCATACTGGAGAAGGTGCGCGTTGGTTTCGACGGGCCCCAAATCGTTGATCGCGACGACGTCGATCCCCTTTCGATCGTTTTCGATCATCGAGCGCAAGGTCAGCCGGCCGATGCGGCCGAACCCGTTAATCGCGACTTTCAACGCCATTCTCGTCACTCCCTTTCAATGAGGTTCTCGGCCGCGCCGACGACGGCGTCGCTCGTTAGGCCGAAATGCCTGTAAAGGTCGGGCGCCGGCGCAGAGGCGCCGAAACCCGACATGCCGATAAAACGATCCTTGCGCCGCAGGAACAGGCTCCAGCCCTGCCTCACGCCGGCTTCAATCCCGATGCGGGGCGCCTTGCCGAGCGTCGACTTGCGGTACTTTTCGGGCTGAGCCGCGAAGCGTTCGAAGGAGGGCGCCGAAACGACGCGGGCGCTGATCTTTTCGCAGGCGAGCTTCTTTTGCGCCTCAAGCGCGATCTCGACCTCGGATCCGGTCGCGATGAGCACGACTTCAGGGTCCGGCGCGTCGGCGAGGACGTAGGCGCCCTTCGCCGACAGATTTTCATCCGTATGCTGAAGGCGCGCCGGCGCGACGTTCTGGCGGGTGAGCGAAAGCACGCTAGGCCTCGCTTTCGCCGCGAGCGCGAGCGCCCAGCATTCCGCCGTCTCGACGGCGTCGGCCGGCCGAAAGACGTTAAGGTTCGGCATCGCGCGCAAGGCGGCGAGATGTTCGACCGGCTGGTGCGTCGGCCCGTCTTCGCCAAGGCCGATTGAATCATGGGTCATGACGTAGATGACGCGCAATCCCATCAGCGCCGATAGCCGGATCGCGGGGCGGCAATAATCCGTAAACGCCATGAAGGTGCCGCCATAGGGAATGACGCCCTTATGGAGCGCCATGCCGTTCATCGCGCCGGCCATGCCGTGCTCGCGAATGCCGTAATAAATGTAGCGGCCGCCGTAATTTTCGGCGGTCAGCGCCTCAAGGCCTTTGGTCCTCGTGTTGTTCGATCCGGTCAAATCCGCCGATCCGCCAATCGTTTCCGCGATCGCGGCGTTGATGACTTCAAGGGCCATTTCCGACGCCTTGCGCGTCGCGACTTTCTGCGGTTCGGCGGCGAGCGCTTTCTTGAAGGCGCAAATCCGCTCGTCGACCGTCGCGGCGACCTCGCCCTGAAGCGCCGCTTCAAACTCGGCGCGCTTTGCGGATGCGGCGAGGCGCGAGTTCCAGAGCGTCCGATGGTTGCGGCCGCGGGCGCCGGCGGCGCGCCATAATGCGAGGACGTCATCCGGAATTTCAAACGGCGCATAAGGCCAGTCGAGGATCTTGCGCGCGCCGGCGACTTCTTCAGCCCCAAGGGGGCTTCCATGCGTCGCCGCCGTTCCCGCCTTGGTCGGCGCGCCTTTGCCGATCGTCGTCTGCAAGGCGATGAGCGTCGGCCGGGTCGCGGCCTGCGCGGCCGCGAGCGCGGCCCGGACGGCCGCCCGGTCATGTCCGTCGACGCGGCGCGCGCTCCAGCCGGACGCCTCGAAGCGCTTCAGCTGGTCGGTTGAGTCCGCGAGGCCGACCTTGCCGTCAATCGTGATCCCGTTGTCGTCCCAAAGAACGATCAGCTTGCGGAGCTTCAAATGCCCGGCCAGCGCAATCGCCTCTTGCGAGACGCCTTCCATGAGGCACCCGTCGCCGGCGATGACATAGGTCCGGTGATTGACGAGCCCTTCGCCGAACCGCGCCCTCAAATGCGCCTCGGCGATCGCCATGCCGACGGCGTTGGCGAGGCCTTGCCCCAATGGACCCGTCGTCGTTTCAACGCCCGGGGCATGGCCGTATTCCGGATGGCCCGCCGTTTTCGAGCCGAGCTGGCGAAATTTCTTCAGCTCCTCAATGCCCATCCCCGGATAGCCGAGAAGGTGCAGCAGGGCGTAAAGCAGCATCGAACCGTGGCCGGCCGAAAGCACGAAGCGGTCGCGGTCGGGCCAATCCGGCGCGGCGGCGTCGAATTTCAAGAATTCGGTGAAAAGCGAGGCTGCGGCGTCGGCCATTCCCATCGGCATGCCCGGATGGCCGGATTTCGCCCTTTCGACGGCGTCCATCGACAGCGCGCGCACCGCATTCGCCATCCGCGCGAATTGATGATCGTCGATCTGCGACGAAGCGCCAGGAAATAATGCGGCCCCAGCGCCGTTTGCCGGAGCGCCATTCCCGTCCTTGTCCGCGGCCATGATCACCCTCAGGCCGACGCAGAAAGTTGCGGCGCCGGCGCGCGCCAGAAGCGTTTTGCGGGCTACATGCCTTGCAGAGAAGTAAGGGTCAAGGGCGGCAAAACCGCGCTGTTCCTTGTGGACAATCCGGCCCGACGAAGCTCAGGATTCGCCGCGAACGCAGGGACGAAACGAGATGGGTTCGCTGGAGAAATCCGTGCAGCGTCTGGCCGGCGCGCTCGACGCGCTTGAATCGCGCCTCGACATGCAAAGGGCCGACCTTGCGGCCAAATCCGAGACCATCGAACAGGCGCGGCTCCGCGCGCGCACCGCCAAGACGCAGGCGACCGCCGCCGCCGAAGACCTCGCAGACGCCGTTCGGGACCTCCGGACGCTCATCGCGCCGAAGAAGGAGAGTTGATCCATGGTCCAGATCGACATTGTCGTGAACGACAGGACCTACAAGGTGACCTGCGACGACGGCCAGGAGCAGCGCCTTCACCGGCTCGCAGACCATATCGACCGCCAGGTGCGTTCCCTGGCGACAGAACTCGGCCAGATCGGCGATGCGCGCCTCATGCTCCTTGCCGCGCTTACGGTGACGGATGAACTTTATGAGGCGAAAGCAAAGCTCGTCGAACTTGAGCGCGCCGCCGACGCTCTTGACCCCGAAACAGTCGGCGGCGCGCCGCGGGTCGTTGAGGCGGCGGCAAGGCGCGGCGAGGGGATGACCGAGAGGCTCGCGGACGCCTGACGCGGCGAACCGTCAGTAAACCGTCATGATGTCGGAAAGCTTCTTCTTTTTCAGCGCTTGGAGAGGAATGACCGCGTCCTGCCGCGGCCGTCCGACCACGACGAGAAGATAAGGCTTTTCGGTCGCCGGGCGATTGAGCTTTTCCGACAGAAACGTCATCGGGTTCGGCGTGTGGGTGAGCGTCGCCAGTCCCGAATGATGCAAGGCGGCGAGGAGAAAGCCGCAGGCGATGCCGACGCTCTCGTTGACATAGTAGTTCTTGCGGGAGGCGCCCGGTTCGACGCCGCCGCGCTTTTGCGCGAAGACGGCGATGAGCCACGGCGCGATTTCAAGGAACGGCTTGTTCGGGTCCGTGCCGAGCGGAGCGAGCGCCTCAAGCCATTCATCGCCCGCGCGGCCGGCGTAAAACGCGCGTTCTTCGGCTTCGGCGGCGGTGCGGATTTCCGCCTTGAGCGCCGGGTCGCCGACGACGACGAAATGCCAGGGCTGATGGTTCGCGCCGGACGGCGCGCGCCCCGCCGCGGCGATCGCCGTCTCAATGACGTCAAGCGGAATCGGATCGGCGCGATAGTCCCTGACCGTGTGGCGCCGGCTGATTTCCTCAAGGAATGCGCGCGAGCGGGCGCGCATCGCCTCGATCGAGAGTTCCTCGAAGTCGCCGAGTTTTGAAAGCGTCGTCGCTGGAAAGTCCGTCATTCAGTATCCGGAAACAGCCGGCCCGGGTCGGCGATCGGCCTGTAGATGCGTGACCCGCCGGGCGTTTCCGAGCCGTCCTTGCCGACATAGACGACATCAACGAGGATTTCATCCGGCTTGAACGTCACTTTCGAGCGAACCGACCCGATCGTTTCGTGTCCTTCAACTTTCTCATCGGTCACGAGCCCGCCGTCGATGAACTGAGCAGCGCCGCTCGTATGGAATCCGGCGGTCGTGAAATAGTGAAAGACGTAAGTCTTCGCGCCTTCGTCAAAGAAGAAGATCGTCCGCCCGCCATAGTCCTTGCCCTCGATGCGGTGCGTCGACTGCAGCGCGCGGCCGTTGAGGATCATGTCATAGGTCGCGATGTCGACGATGTTCGAACCGTCAGGATCCGTCCATTCGCCGCGAAAGGCCTTGCCGGCGAACGGCGCGAAGACCGCCATTGGCGCATAGGCGCCGGCGGTCGAGGCGGCCTCGATCGTCGCGGATTCGACTTCCGGCGCCGCGGCGGATTTTTCGGCGGCCTCCGAGCAGGCGGCGAGCGACAAAGCCGCGGAAAGGGCGAACGCGAATTTCTCCATCGGAATCTCCCGGTTTTTATGTATCTTATTGGTTACATAAATATCGGTCAAGCCGCTATTTCCGCCCGAACAGCCGCTCGATGTCGGCCAGTTTCAATTCCACATAGGTCGGCCGGCCATGGTTGCACTGCCCGGAATGCGGCGTTTCCTCCATCTGCCGCAACAGCGCGTTCATCTCCGCGGCCGTCATACGGCGCCCGGCGCGAACCGAGCCTCGGCAGGCCATCGCGCCGCAAACTTCCTCGAGTCTTTCCTTCAGCGCGAGGCCTTCGCCGATATCGGCAAGGTCCTCAGCGAGGCGGCGGACGATCGCGGCGACGTCGGCGGCGCCGAGCATCGCCGGCGTTTCCCTGACGATGACGGCGTCCTCGCCGAAGCGCTCAAGCGCAAGACCGAGTTCCGCAAATTCCTCCTTTCGCGCGTCAAGACGCCTGGCGTCTTCGGGATCGACCTCGACGATTTCCGGAATGAGGAGCCCCTGGCGCTGAACGCCGCCGCCGGCGAGCGCCTTCTTCATCCTCTCATAGACAAGCCGCTCATGCGCCGCATGCTGATCAACGATGACGAGCCCGTCCGCCGTCTGCGCGACAATGTAGGTTTCATGAAGCTGCGCGCGGGCCGCGCCGAGCGGCGCCTCGTCGGCCGGCGCATCCTCGGTCGGCTCCAAACGCGCGGACGGCGCCGCCGGCAGGAGCGGCGCTTCATAATCGCGCGGACGGTCATCGAACGCCGCGAGAGCGGCCGCGTCGCGCTGGAAGGGATTCGGGCGAACGGCGGACGGCGGGAAGCCTGGCGCCCCGAAGCGTCCGAGGGCGAAAGCGCTCACCGTCGTCGAAGCGCGATGGCCGGCGCCGGCGAGCGCATGACGAAGCGCGCCGACAATGAGGCCGCGGATCGAGGCGGCGTCGCGGAAGCGAACCTCCGATTTCGCGGGATGCACGTTCACATCGACGAGCGCGGGCTCGATCTCAAGAAACAGCGCGACCGCCGGATGCCGGTCGCGCGCCAGAAAATCGGCGTAGGCGCCCCTCACCGCGCCGACAATCAACCGGTCCCTCACCGGCCGGCCGTTCACGAACAGGAACTGCTTGTCCGCAAGGCCGCGGTTGAATGTCGGCAGTCCAGCAAAACCTGTAAGCCGAGCGCCGTCGCGGGCCGCGTCGATCGGAACCGCATTCGCTTCGAATTCCCGCCCCATCACGGCGCCGAGCCGTCGGAGTTTGCCTTTTTCGTCGCCGCCCTCCGCAGCGAAGGAGAACGCCCGCCTGCCGTCCGTCGTCAGGGAAAAGCCGATTTCGGGGTGCGCCATCGCGAGGCGCTTCAGGGCGTCGGCGGCGGCCTCCTGCTCCGTCCTGTCGGACTTCAGGAATTTAAGGCGCGCCGGCGTCGCGTAAAAGAGGTCGCAGACCGATATGCGCGTCCCGGACCCGCTGAAGGCGCACGGAGCCGGACCTTCGATTTTTCCTCCGTAAACGGAGAGGCGAGCGCCCGCCGCGTCGCCGACCCGCCGCGAGGCGATGTCAAGCCTTGCCACGGCGCCGATCGAGGGCAGCGCCTCGCCGCGAAATCCAAGCGTTGCGATATTCAACAGATCGATGGCGCCGTCATCGCCCGGCGCAAGCTTTGACGTCGCGTGCCTTTCGACCGCGAGCAGGAGATCGTCAGTTCCCATGCCGCAGCCGTCATCCGCGACAATAATCTCCGACTTGCCGCCGGCGCCGAGCGAAACGGAAATCGCCCGCGCGCCGGCGTCGATCGAATTCTCGACGAGCTCCTTGACGACCGCAGCCGGCCTCTCGATCACCTCGCCGGCGGGGATGCGGTTGACAGCGTCCGCCGGCAGACGCCGGATTTGGGGCGCGGTCGCGAGCGCGGCGGCGGGCTGATTCGGCATGGCCCAGTATCGCGCGGCGCGCCCGCCAAGTCATGCCGGCGCGGCGTCCGACCCCCGCATCGCTTCCGGCGCTTAACGGCGCCATACTGGGCGAGCAGGGGAAGAGAAGCGCGGATGGCCGGACCCTTCCGGTATAAGGCGTTCATCAGTTACAGCTGGAAGGACCGCAAGGCGGCCGAGAGGCTGCACCGCGGGCTTGAAACCTATCGCGCGCCGAAAGCGCTCATCGGCCGGGAAACGCCGCGCGGTCCGGTTCCGGCGCGGCTCCAGCCGATCTTCCGCGACCGCGACGAGGAGCCGGCAGGCGGCAGCCTCCGGTCGGCGATCGAAACCGCGCTCAACGAGGCGGAATTTCTGATCGTCGTTTGCTCGCCCAATGCGGCGTCGAGCAAGTGGGTGCTGAAGGAAATCGCGCATTTTCGCCGCCTGCGCCCGGACAACATCCTTCCCTATGTCGTCGCCGGCGAACCGCATGCGTCCGAACTTCCCGGCCGCGAGGCGGAAGAATGTTTTCC
>JACADX010000425.1 GCA_013389125.1 Parvularculaceae bacterium
CGCGCCGGACGATCCGGACTGCAACGATTCGAACGAATGCGAATGGGGCAACACGAATTACACGTCCGCCGGAATTACCTACAAGGGCAACTGGTTTCACGATCCCGAGAACGACGGTCGCGACAATGGAGACTACAATAACAGCTATGTGAGCGACAAGCAGTACACGTACCGGACTTACTCGACCAATATTTCTTACTACGTTCCAGTCGTAAACTACTTCCGGCGCGTGTTGCGCTACCACGTCGGCACGAGTTCTTCGACGTGTCCGACGACGCCGTCGACGACGCAGCAGGACACTGCGCTATACGGCTGGCTGACGGCGCGCAGCGCGTCCGAATGCTACGACGATGAGTATATACTGCGTCAGGCCTATGTCGGACGCTGGGATTCGGCGACGTCGACATACATTGGCAAGCTCGATCAAACGACGTCAATCGACGAGACGATCAGCGAAGCGAGCGGCGACGAAACCACGCGAGGACCCAACCGCGGCTGCACGTCGAGCGTCCTTTACTCGTCGAACGACAAGGATTCGATCCTTGACTACATCAACGCGCTCGCGCCCGCCGGATCGACCAACTCCGCCGAGGGCCTGATGTGGGGCTGGCGCGTCCTCTCGCCGGATGCGCCGTTTGAAAGCGAGACGCCCTACAACGCTGAGCGGCAGAAAGTGGCCGTTCTCATGACTGACGGCTTCAACTCGATCAGCGGCCGGGACACGCACCAGAATACGGACTTCACGGCCTACGGCTTCGGCCGCGAAGCGCGGCTCGGGACCGGGATAAACACCTCCTCGGAGATGGAAGATGAGATCAACAACAAGCTCTTGCGCATCTGCACGCGGATGAAGGAGAAGGGGATTCTCGTCTACGCCGTCACCTTTGGGCTTAGCGACTCAGATCCCGACGAATACGCGACGAAGCAGGTTTTCCAGGCCTGCGCCTCGGACGACGAAGCGCCCTACTACTTCGACGCGCCGGACGGCGAAGAACTTCAGGCTGCGTTCGAGGACATCGCCTCCGACCTCGTGCAGCTTCACGTCAGCCGCTAGACGCGGGAAGGAGGACGCCATGCGCGAATGGGCGAAGCGGATGAGACGAAGGCTTTCGGACGCGGGCGCAGACCGCTCCGGCTCGACGGCCGTCGAATTCTCGCTCCTGGTCGCGCCGTTCATGATGCTGATGATGTCGACCTTTGAAGTCGGCTGGTTCTATTTCGCCAACGCCCAAACCGACGCCGCGACGATCGAAGCCTCGCGACTCATCCGCACCGGCCAGGCCCAGGAGGGCGGCTTCGACAAGGAGGAGTTCTTCGCCGAAGTCTGCCCCTATCTCGACGTCTTCGGCGACTGCGACGAAACGCTGACGGTCGAGGTCGACACCTTCGCCAGCTTCGCCGAACTCGCCGCCGACACGTCTCCCGTCATCTGCGCAAATGACGAAACCGATGAAATCGAGGCGCTCGCCTATGACCCCGGCGAAGACAACTCGATCGTGCGGGTCAGGATCTGCCTCCTCTACAAGACTCTCAACCCGACGATCGGCGTCAACGTGTCGAACGTCGCCGGCGGCAAGCGGCGCCTTTACGGCTCCTACATATTCAGGAATGAGCCGTACTCGAAGAACAACAACAACTGAACGGTCCAGCCGGAAAATGAGGCCCTTCATGCCGCGCTTTGAGTTTCTCGCAGCCCGAGCCTTCGGCTTCGCACGCGACCGGCGCGGCATCGCGGCCGTCGAGTTCGCGATGCTCCTGCCGATCATGACGCTGCTCTTTTTCGGCATGCTCGAAGCGTCGGACCTCTTCACCGTCAATAGACGGCTCTCGAACGCGACAAACTCGCTCGTCGATCTGGTCGCGAAAGAGCCGTCGATCACGACGAGCGAACTGAGCGATCTCATCGTCGGCGTGACCCGCATCATCGAGCCCTCGGACACCTCGACCGTCACCATGAAGGTCGTCTCGGTTACGCGCGGATCAAGCCCGAGCGACCCTGTGACCGTGCATTGGAGCCGCGACGAGGACGGCGCAGAGCCTTACGCCGCCGGTTCAACCTACGACAAGCTGAGCGACGATGAATCGCTGAAGCCAGGCCAGTCGCTGCTGGTCGCGGAAATCGGCTACAATTACGACTCCGGCCTTACCGGGCGGGTCTTTCAGCTGCCGTTCGAATTCAAACACCAGTCCGTGCGCTGGCCCCGGAAGTCGAGCCGCGTGCAGCTTTGCGCGTCGTCCGATCCGGCGACCTGCACGTCGTAGCGCGATTGCCCGCCGCGCGCCGGCGGCGTAAACGCGGCGGATGAGCGAGGCCTCGCCGCCGACCGTCTTCAATCGCCGCCTTTACGCGCTTCGTCGCGAACGAAGCGCGCGCGCGTTCGCTGCGCACGATTTTCTTCATAGCCGGGCGATGGCGGACGTCGTTGACCGCCTTGAAACCGTGAAGCGGGAATTCCCCCGCGCACTCTTTTACGGCGTCGGGCGGTTCAAGAGCTTCGTTACGCCGGCGGCGGGCGTCGGCGAGATCATCGAGGCGGATCTCGCGCCGGCGCGCCTTTCCTCGACCCGGGCCGGCGTCATCTACGATGAGGAGCGATCGCCCTTCGCGCCGGAGTGTTTCGATCTGGTCGTCAGCCTTCTTACCCTCCATACGGCGAACGACCCCGTCGGCGCCCTCGCGCAGATGCGCGCGGCTTTGAAGCCGGACGGCCTCCTCATCGCAGTCCTTTTCGGCGAAGAAACGCTGACGGAGCTCAAACGCGCACTTTACGAGAGCGAAGCCGAGTGTTCCGGCGGCGTCAGCCCCCGCGTCGCGCCCTTCGCGACTGTGCGCGATCTTGGCGGCGCGCTCCAGCGGGCGGGCCTCGCGATGCCGGTCGTCGACGTCGACAATGTCAAGGCGCGCTATGAGACGCCGATGAGGTTGTTCGCCGACCTGCGCGGAATGGGCGAGACGAACTGCCTCGCGGCGTGCAGCCTGCCGTTGTCGCGCGCGGTCGTCGCCAAAGCCGCGGCGGCGCTCGCGGCGCGCGGCGAAATCACCTTTGATATAGTGACGTTGACGGGCTGGGCGCCGCATCCGAGCCAGCCAAAGCCGCTAAAGCCTGGAAGCGCGACGCACTCCTTGGAACGGGCGGTCAGAAATTTCTAATTTTCAAGATTGCTCTGGATCTTCGAGTACATGTTCTTGGTTTCAGCCGTATAGCCGTTGATCGCAGCGGTGATCGCAAGGAAGATCAGCGCCACAATGAGGCTGTATTCAATCGCCGTCGCGCCCTCATCATCGCGAAGGAAATCCGCGACAAGACGCGTGGCTCTCGAGGTTTGTCCGCACCCGATCATAACAAGTCCCTCAATTGCGCCGCCAGCGGGCGATCGGCCGGGGGCATGTCAAAATCCCCGAATTCCGAAGGCTTCACCCATTTGACGGCCGCCGCCTCGATGGGCCGGGCGGCGCCCTTCCACTTCCTGCACGCAAAGAGTGGCATCAAAAGGTGAAAGGCGCCTGAACTCACCGAGGAAAAGGCGATTGGCGCAAGGCACGACGCCTCGACATCGATCCCGAGTTCCTCTTTCAGCTCTCGCACCAAAGCCCCCTCAGGCGTCTCGCCTACGTTGAGCTTGCCGCCGGGAAACTCCCAGAGGCCCGCCATCTCTTTGCCCGACGGACGCTGCGCCAGAAGCACGCGTCCGTCGCCGTCGATCAATGCGCACGCCGCCACAAGAAGCAGCCTTGCCATCTTTCCGCCTCAATTATTAGGTGACGCCGATTACCGGCTGATTGCCGCGCTTCGTCAAATTGTAGCAATTCTCGCCTATTGCTGATCGGCGTCGGGCGGAAAATAGACGACATCCTCGTCATCCTTCAGCGCGTCGATCGTCTGCGTGATCGCCCTCATTGTTAAGAACCGCCTCACATTGTCCTCGACCGCGGCGAAGGCGACGCCGCCGGTCGGCCGCCGGTCGAGGACTTCAAGAATATGCCAGCCGAATTCGCTTGCGAACGGTTCGGCGACGGAGCCGACCGGCGTCGAGAAGGCGGCGGCCGCGAAGGGCGGCGTCATCATGTCCTTTGTGAACCAGCCGACTTCGCCGCCGAGGGGCGCCGTCGACCGATCAAGCGACCGGGCGCGCGCATAGGCCGCGAAGTCGCCGCCCGCCCCGAGCTCCGCGATGATGGCGCGCGCTTCTTCCTCGCTGGCGACGAGAATATGACGCGCCTTCACCTCGTCCCCGAGTCGCGTCACATCGGCCTGGCTGTCATAAAGCCGCTTTACGCGCTCCGGCGTCACCGCAGCGGCGATGCGATCCTCCATGAATGACGCGGCGAGGATGCGGTCGCGCGCCGCGTTAAGCCGGCGCTGCACCGACGGGTCCCTTTGCAGCCCCCCTTCGACCGCCGCGCGGGCGAGTAGCCGCTGCTCAACATAGGCGCCGACAAGTTCGCGCTCGAACGCAGCCTCGGCCGACAATTGCTCCCCGTCGCGAATTTGCCCGCTCGCCCGGGCGAACGCTTCGATCTCGCTCAAGTGAATGAATCGGCCGTCGACTCGCGCGACGATCGGATCATTAAGATCGATCGGCGGGCGAAACAGCGAGTCAAAGCTTGCCGAGTCCGCGCGGGCGTTGCGGATTTCGTCCGCCGCCCAAAGCGCGCAGATAAAGAGGACGACGCTCGAGCCCGCCGCATAGGCGCGTCCGCTGCGCGAGGGGAGCCAGCGGAAAACCTCCGCGAACGCCGCCGCCGACGCCCGAAAGGTCGAACCGAGAAAGCGACCTGACGCGTGAAGGCCAAGCTTGAGGCCGCGCCAGAGCGCGCTGTCGAGCGCTTCGGCGAGTCGCCAAACAGTGGCGATGACTTTCCAAAAGCCGCCCAACGTCTTGCGAATGACGACGAACGCCCCAGCGCCGATCGCGGCCAATGCGCGTTTCTTCATTATGCTGTCGGCGGCGAAGACGCGACCATCGGGCGTGCGGACGGCGCGTTCGCCCGGCTTGTCGCTAAGATGTTGGGCCATCGAAAGAAATCCCGACTTCGTTGACAGCCCCAATGCCGCTCACTATCTGTCGCCCGCCCATCCCGGGGGCTCCGCCGCCTTGCCTGCCGCCCTTGTCGGTCAACGGCGCACTCGAGGCGACACAGCCGCTCATCTTGAAGGTGCGTTCATTCATGGCGCTGTTCGGCCTCGCAAAAAAGTTTTTCGGTTCCTCTAACGAACGCCGGATCAAGCCTCTATGGCGCCGCGTTGAAGCGATCAATGCGCTTGAAGGCGAGATCAGCAAGCTTACCGACGCTGAAATCCTCGAACGCACGGAAAAGCTGAAGGCGCGCGTCACCGCGGGCGAAAGCCTCGACGCGGTTCTCGAGGACGCCTTCGCGACGGTTCGCGAGGCGGCCAAGCGCGCCCTCGGCCAGCGGCATTACGACGTCCAGCTCCTCGGCGGCATGGTTCTTCATGAGGGCAACATCGCCGAGATGAAGACCGGCGAAGGCAAGACGCTTGTCGCCACGCTGCCGGTCTACCTCAACGCGCTCACAGGGCGCGGCGTCCACGTCGTCACCGTCAACGACTACCTCGCGCGCCGCGACGCCGAGTGGATGGGCCGCGTCTACGAGCGCCTCGGCATGAAGACCGGGTGCATCGTGCACGGACTTTCCGACGCCGAACGGCGCGCCGCCTACGCCTGCTAAATCACTTACGGCACCAATAACGAATACGGCTTCGACTATCTCCGCGACAACATGAAAGCGACGCGCGAGGACATGGTCCAGCGCGGCCATCACTACGCCATCGTCGACGAAGTCGATTCGATCCTCGTCGACGAAGCGCGAACCCCGCTCATCATTTCCGGGCCGACGGACGACAAGTCCGAGCTTTACATCACTATCGACGGGTTCATCCCAAAGCTTGAAGCGGACGATTTCGAGGTCGACGAAAAGCAGCGCTCGGTCACCTTCACGGAAAAGGGCAATGAGCGCCTTGAGGCGATGCTGAAAGAGGCGGGCCTTCTGCAAGGCGAGAGCCTTTACGATGCGGTGAACATCTCGATCGTCCATCACGTCAATCAGGCCCTCAAGGCCCATAAGGTCTTCCAGAAGGACAAGGACTACATCGTCCGCGGCGACAAGGTCATCATCATCGACGAGTTCACGGGCCGCATGATGGAGGGCAGGCGCTGGTCGGACGGACTGCATCAGGCCGTTGAGGCGAAGGAAAAGGCTGCGATCCAGCCTGAAAACCAGACGCTCGCGTCCATCACCTTCCAGAACTATTTCCGCCTTTACGAAAAGCTCGCCGGCATGACCGGCACGGCGCTGACCGAAGAGGCGGAATTCGCCGACATCTACAAGCTCAACGTCGTCGAAATTCCGACGAACAAACCGGTCGCGCGCATCGATTTTGACGACGAGCTCTACATGACCGCGGCGGAGAAGAACAAGGCGATCGCCGTCCAGATCGCCGAGTGCCACCGGAAGGGGCAGCCCGTTCTCGTCGGCACCGTGTCGATCGAAAAGTCCGAGCAGCTTTCTACGCTGCTTGGCGACAAGACGTTCTGGCGCGACGTCGCCAAATCGCTCCGCGCGCGCGCCGGCGGACTGAAAGAGAAGGAAGCGGACCTCAAGAAGGACCTTCTCGAGCGGGCGGACTACATCGACACTTTGGCGATCAAGAAGGTCCCGATTCCGCATCAGGTGCTGAACGCGCGCTTTCACGAACAGGAGGCCTCGATCGTCGCCGAGGCTGGAAAGCCGGGCGCCGTGACAATCGCCACCAACATGGCGGGGCGCGGCACCGACATTCAGCTTGGCGGCTCGGTCGACAAGCAGCTTCTTGACCATCTTGAGGAAGGCGATTCCGCCGAGACCATCGCGAGAAAGCGCGCTGAGATCGAGGCCCGCGTCGCCGGCGAAAAGGAAAAGGCGCTCGCCGCCGGCGGCCTTTTCGTCCTCGGCACGGAGCGCCACGAGAGCCGTCGCATCGACAACCAGCTCCGCGGCCGCTCGGGCCGCCAGGGCGACCCCGGGACGACGAAATTCTATCTGTCGCTGCAGGACGATCTGATGCGGATCTTCGGCGACGGCATGGAGAAAATGCTGAAGCGCTTCGGCATCAAGCCGGACGAGTCGATCGAGCATCCATGGTTCACGAAGGCCGTCGAGACCGCGCAGAAGAAAGTCGAGCAGCGCAACTACGACATCCGAAAGAACCTCTTGAAATTCGACGACGTCATCAATGACCAGCGCAAGGCGATTTACGAGCAGCGCAAGGAGTTCATGGCGGCGCGCGAGGTCGACGACATTGTCGCCGACATGCGCGATCAGCTCGTCAACGATCTCGTCGCCGAGCACATCCCGCCGAAGTCCTATGCGGAACAATGGGACGTTCCGGGGCTCGAGAAGAGGCTCGAGGAAATTTTCGGCCGGACATTCCCGGTCGCGGAGTGGGCGGCGCAGGAAGGCGTCGCCGACACCGAAATCATCGAGAAGCTGACGAAAGCCGTCGGCGACCACGCCGCCAAGCGAGCCGCCGAGATCGGACCCGAAGTGATGCGCCGGATCGAGAAGTCGATCCTCCTCCACGTTCTCGACACCAACTGGCGCGAGCATCTTCAAATGCTCGATCACCTGCGCTCGGTCGTCTGGATGCGCGGACACGCCCAGCGCGACCCGATTAACGAGTTCAAGACCGAGGCCTTCGCGCTCTTCGAGGCGCTGCTTGACGGCCTTCGCCGCGACGTGACGCGCATGCTGATGCGCATCCAGGTGCAGCGCGCCGAGGACGCGGCGCCCCGCCCGCGAGCGCCGCAGCGCATAGTCGAAAGCCATGTCAACCCGCAGACCGGCGAGAACGAAGTCGCGATGGCGGAAGCGGCCGCCGCCAGGGAGCGCGCGGGACGTCACGCTTCCGCCGGTCTTGCGACGATGTCAGGTTTCGAGCGCGCGCGCGGCGTCGACGTGACGAAGCCCGAAACCTGGGGCTCGGCGCCGCGAAACGCGCCCTGCCCTTGCGGCTCGGGCCTGAAATACAAGGCCTGCCACGGACGGATTTAGGGTATCGGAGGCAGTTTCTTGAGCGCTCTGAGCTCATTCGCAAAAGCCTTTGAACGCTCCTCACGATTTTCGTTGGTCTCAAAGTGGGCACCATGGATTCTTAGATCGGTGTTCCCGCCAGGGTTCCCCGCGCAGCCGCGAAATGTGATTTTCACGCCAGGCGTGCCAAATCTCCCTGTCCAAGCACGCGTCTCTTCTAGCTGCACATCGTCTATCGCGGTCAGGTCCATCGACATCAGCTGGTGCTGACCATCCCCGACCACAAAGAACCCTTTATCATTAAACCTGTATTGGACCTTCAACCGTCCAAAGTGCATGTCAGCAGCGCTGATCGCGACGTGCTTCGACAGCCAGACTGGTCGATATGAAAAAGGCCACCCCAAGTTCTCGAATTTCCTATGTACGAACAGCGGTATCTTCTTGATATTTAGCACCAACAATATTAGCCACAATGAAGTGAACAGCCGTAATAGTTCAGAGCTGTTAAGAACGTTAGCGACTCCGTGGCTGAGGCCAAGGATGAGTTTAGCTCCCCAGAGCCAAACTTCGCCAAGCAATTCGGAAACAATGCTGACAACCATCCATATTCCTAATCCAATTATGTCAAGAAAGTATTTCTCAAACAAACAAGAGAAGAAAACCACCACTAAATAAAATATTGCGTAAGTTGCTGCTGTAATGAATCTTTCACCGAAAAATGAAATTGGGGAAAATATTGTTCGAAATGCCGCCCGGAGACTATCTCCGTCTCTCGGGGGGGGGTCACCGAGGCACAGCATCTCCGTCTCGCAAGCCGCGTCTACATCAATTTCGTCAAAGCTGACACAAGGCGCCAAGTAACCGCGTTGAAGATCGGAGCCATCCGATGCAATAGTTCGAGACATCCCCTTCCCCACTCTCAATCAGCGAAAAAGATCGCACGTGGGCGAGCGGGCGTAAAGGGACCGTACTCAAATGCAGTATGGCTGCCTTATTTTCCTCATGAAAACAAATCATTAAGTGCCGTCTTGGACAGTTCTAATTTCATCACCAAGCGCCGCGCGCTACCGCGATGATGGAACGCGGTTCGACGCGCTGACGCCGCTGCCGACGAGTTCGAGGCGGATGCGCGCCAGCCTCGCGGATCTTCTGAAGTTCGCGGCGATGAATCTGAAGGCGCCGCTTTCGCCCGGACGTTCCGCGTTAAAAGCAGACGCGATCGACCGGCTGCAAAACGAAAAGAGCGCCGCGCCCGGCGCGCATATGGCGCTCGGCATCGGGAATTGGACACCTCCAAAAACCTCTCGGATTTTCGGGCGATTTGTGATTCCGTTTGGGGATGAAACAGCGCGGATTTTTTGATGTTGATGAGCGGCTGAAGCGGGTCAGCGATTTGGGCGACCCGCTGGAGGCGATGGCGGGCGTGATTGATTTCGAGGTCTTCCGGCCGATGCTTGATGCGGCGCTGAAGCGCTCGGACGGGTCGCAAGGCGGGCGGCCCGCCTTTGATCCGGTGATGATGTTCAAGGTGCTGATCCTGCAGGCGCTGAACGATCTCTCCGACGAGCGGGCGGAGTTCCTGATCACGGATCGCCTCAGCTACATGCGCTTTCTGGGGCTGGCGCTTGGCGACAAGGCGCCGGACCGGAACACCATCTGGACGTTCCGCGAGGCGCTGAAGAAGGCCGGCGCCATTGATGATCTGTTCGCGGCGTTCGACCGCGCGATCACGCATTCGGGCTACCGCGCGACGCACGGCCAGATCGTCGATGCGAGCCTCATCGCCGCGCCGAAACAGCGACTGACGCAGGAAGAGAAGGCGGCGATCAAGGCGGGCAAGTCCGCCGATGAGATCTGGGACAATCCGCACAAGGCGGCGCAGAAGGATGCACAGGCCCGCTGGACGATCAAATATTCGAAGAAGAAGGACGATGCGCCCAAGGGCCAGGTCGACATCGCGATCCCCTCCTTCGGCTACAAGTCGCATGTGATGACCGATCGCGCCCACGGCTTCATCCGCGCCTTCAAGGTGACGGACGCCGCAAGGCATGACGGCGCACAGCTGAAGGACATTGTGCGCACGGACGTCATGGCGACGGGCGTCTTCGCCGACACGGCCTATCGCTCGAAAGCCAATGAGGCATGGCTCGCGCGCCATGGCCTCGTCAGCCACATCCATCGCCGGAAGCCGAAGGGCCAGCCGATGCCGGAAAACATCCGGCGCGGCGACAGGGCGAAGTCAAAGGTCCGCTCACTTGTCGAACACGTCTTCGCCGATCTTAAAGCTCGCATGGGGGTCAAGGTCAGGACCATCGGCCTTGCCCGCGCCAAAATCAAAATCGGCATCGCCAACATCGCCTACAACATGCGCCGCTTCGTCTTTCACCGACGAAAGGCCGCAGCGTCCGCATGATTGCAGGCCAAAACGCCGCCTCCGCGCAGATCAAAACACGGACGGAAGGACGGTGCTACCGGCGGATGTCGATCGGCCAACCCATGCCGCCGACATCAACGCCGAAAATCGCGGGTTGTTGGAGGTGTCCAATTTCGCGCTCGGCGACGGGACGCGCCTCATTGCGTCGTCGGGAAACGACATGGGCGTCCAGTCTTCGATGTTCCTCCTCCCCGAATCGAGCCTCGGCGCCGTCGTTCTGACGAACAGCTCCGGCTATCAAAGCGACAAACTCGCGATCATGGCCCTCGAGGCGGCGGCGCCGGGGACGCTCGAAAAATTCATGGCCGTCGCATCCGCCTTTGAGGCGCGCTCGGCGCCGTTTTCGCCGTCCGCCCCCTGGCTCGGCGCGTGGGCTGGCGCGATCGACGACGGCGCGACGAAAATCCCTGTCGGACTTTCAATAGCCGGCTCCGGTCTTTTGATCAGCCTTGGCGACGCGGCGCCCGTCGCGCTTGAGGAAGCGACGCTGCGTGACGGGATGCTTTCGGGCGCCTTCACCGGGACTTTGTCCCTTTATGAAAAGCCCGACGGTCCGCACCGCATCGAAATCAATCTCATCGCCGATCGCGGGCGCCTTGTCGGCTTTGCGCTTGCGAACTTCCGCACTGATCGCGGCAAGTTCGAGGTCCCGACGCCGATGGCGCTCTCCCGCACGGATTGAGTTTCAGGGACCTTTGCCGCACTCTCCGGCCGCTGGAGGGCGCGTCATGAGGTTTGGAGCGATGTCGTTCGCCGCGCTGGCGGCGGTCGTCTCGCTGACAGCCGCCTGCGGGAGGATGGAGAAATCCTCGCGCGCGCGGCCGGGCGACGGCGCAGTCATTTACCCGGCAAGCGTCATCACCATGGATCCCGCGCGGCCGACGGCGACCGCCGTGGCGGTCAAGGATGGGAAAATCCTCGCCGTCGGCGACATCGACGATCTCGTTGAAAGCTATTCGGGCGCCGAGGTCGACGAAACCTTCGGGCGCATGACGATGCTTCCGGGGCTGATCGATCCCCATGTCCACATGACGCTCTCCTCGCTGATGTATGCGGCGGAGACGATCGCGCCGTGGCCGATCGATGTGGCGGGCGACGGGGTCTTTTATCCCGACCGCATTTCCTTTCTCGCGCGTCTTGCCGATGTCGAGGCCGCAGCGCCGCCCGGAACGCCGCTTGTCGTCTGGGGCTATCACGACCTCGTCCACGGTCCGCTCGCGCGCGCCGACCTTGACGCCGTCACGGCGACGCGGCCGCTCATCGTCTGGCACTATTCCGGGCACGATTTTTATCTCAACTCGAGGGCGACCGAATGGGCGAAGATCACCGGCGATCTGCGAAAGACATACGAGGGCGTCGCGGTTGACGCGAAAGGCGAGCCGACAGGCCGCGTCTTCGAAGACGCCGTTCCTTATCTCATGCGGTCGCTCGGCCCCGTCCTGCTCGATCCGGCGCGCGTGAAGCGGGGGCTTGAGGCGTTCTCGCGACGTCTCAATGAAGCGGGCGTGACGACCGTCGCCGATCTCGGCTACGGCCTGCTCGGCCTCCCGTTTGAAGACGCGAACATCGCCGGCAACTGGGTCTCGCCTGCACATTCAGGTTACAGAGTGTATCTCGTTCCCGAGCATCGCGCTTTCGCCGCGGCGTTCAAGGAAAAGGCGGTTGAGACGGTTCTGAAGATGGCGTCGGGCGAAACGCCGACGCCGGCGCCGGTCCTCCCGCAAGTGAAGTTCTTCGCCGACGGCGCCTATTATTCGCAGACGATGCGCGTTTCCGATCCCGGCTATCTCGCCGGCCAGTCGACAGGCTCAAAGGGACTCTGGGTGACGCCGCCGCATGCGATCGCCGAGACGATCAGGCCGTACTGGGACGCCGGGCTTGGCGTGCGCATTCACTCCAATGGCGATGCGGCGCAGGATGCGACATTGGACGCGCTTCAATCCTTGCGTGCAACAAGCGCCGACCGGCGCTTCGTGATCGAGCATGCGGGACTCTTTTCGCCGGATGAGGCGCGACGCGCCGGCGTTCTCGGCGCTGCGGTGTCGGCGGCGAGCCATTATGTCTATTATCTCGGCGAAGCCTACCAGGAGCCGCTCGGCCCTGAACGCGGACAGCAGATCTCGCCGCTCGCGTCGTTGTCGGCGGCGGGCGTCAAGGTCTCGCTTCACTCCGACGCCCCGCTTGCGCCGCCTGCGCCCTTGCGCGCGGCGAGCGTTCACCTGACGCGCGCGACGCGCGAAGGCGGCGTGTTGACGCCGGCGGAACGTTTGTCGCCCAAGGAGGCGCTCGAAGCGATAACGATCGACGCGGCGTATGCGCTGGGGCTTGAGGCCGAGATCGGTTCGATCGCCCCCGGCAAGCGCGCTGATCTCACGATCCTTGAACGAAACCCGCTGGCGACCGCCGGCGGAGAATGGAGCGCGATACCGGTCTGGGGCGTCGTCCTTGGCGGCGAAAAGCGGCCCGCGCGCCGCGACTGATCGCCAGCTCGTCGCCGAACCACCCTCGCGCGTCGCGCGAAGCCGCGTTTCGCGCGCCCGTTTACGGCGCGGAAATCAGCTAGAGCGGCGTGCGCTGAAGTATGTGCGGTTCAGCGCGTAAACGCCGCGACAAACAATGACTAGAGCGAGCGCCCCAATTCCGAATCATGGCGCGAAGCTCTAGCCGCTCGCCGCCGCGAAAACGGCCGCCCGTCCGCGCGCGGCGGCGTCAAATGCGCGAGCGGTAGACCGGCTCGATGTCGACCGGAATGTCCGAGAGCGACGCGATGACCCTGTTCGCCGGGTCGTCGAGCACGGCGTATTTTTCGAGAAACGCCTTGGCGCGGGCGTAATCGCCGTCTCCCTGCACGAACACGACCTCGGCGGTCAGCTCCGAAATCGCCGCTTCGAACTTTGGAAAGTCGAGCCGGAACTTTCCGCTTGCTTCGTCGACGGAGAATGCGCCCTTCTCTTTGAGGAAGGCGTATTGGAAGGCGGCGCCCCGACCGTGCGCCTCATTGATTCCAAAACGCATGGCGCGGAACAGGCCGACGAAATAGGTCGCGAGGAAATTCTCCTTTTCGGCCGCCGGGAACTCGCCCTTCTCCATCATGTAAAGAACATTGTAGGCGCCCATGACGTCAGCCTTGCCTTCTTCGGTCGCCGAATAAAGCTCCTTGAGTTCGGCGTTGACGGTCGTCGCGGCGCCGTTCTTGACGATCGTTCCCGGTCCAAGGCTGTGCGAAAGCTCATGAAAGAGCGTTTCCGCGCCCATATATTTCCGCAACAGCATCGAGGCCTGGTCCGGGACGAGCACATGCTCCGCCATCGGCGCGAGGATGCGGTCGAACTTCGCCCCCATGACATTGCTGAGGAGCACTTTCTTCGCGCCCTTGGCTTCCCGCACGCGCTCGTCATTCGGCAAGTTGAAAGCGATCGTCTGAACGCCCGGGACGTTGTCGCCGCCGCCGTGGACCTGCGCGACGACGGCGATCGGCGATTCAAAGCCGCGGCGGAAATTCTTGTACTCGGGCGGCACGGGCAAATTGCCTTCCATGTCGCGCAGATAATTCTTGTACTTTGCGAGCGCGGCGCTCTCCGTCGGGTCCTTCACGGTAACGAACGCCTCGAACGCGGTTTTGTAGCCGAAGAGGCCGTCCGTATAGACTTCATAAGGCCCGATCGCGACTTCGATCGGGCCGTCAAGGTCCATCCACGCCATCTCCGACTCATAGTAGTCGTCGCTGAGGAACGCGTCGGCGCGCATCGTCAGGAATTTCCGGAGCGAGGCGTTCGTCGTGATGTCCGCCGCCTGGCGCAAGAGCGCCGCTGCCGCCTCAAGCTCCGCCTTGTAATACTGGGAATAGGGAATCGCGATGAGGGCGCCCGCCTCGTTGCGGCGGATCACGGTGTAGCCGCTTGTAAAGGCCGACTTGTCCTCGGGGCGCGCGGCGATGTGCGCCTCAAACTCCTCCTTCGTCATGTCGGCGGGATAGAACGCCGCGCCCGCGGGCTTTTCCTTCGCGCCGTAGAACGGCTTGTCGTGATCAAGGCTGTCCCACGGCCCGAAATGGAGATCGAAGAGATCAAGCAGAATCTCCTTGTCCGGATGATTGCTCGCGGCGATCTCCGCCCGCAAGGCGGGGTTATCCTCGCTCACCTGGCGGAGATAGATGGCGCTCATCAGCCTTCCCGCCTCATTGAGGAGATTGACGACGCGGGCTTCCTCATTGGTAAGGAAGGAGGTGTCCGGTTTCATCTCGACGATCGCGAATTGAGACCGCATCTTTTCAAGATGATCGCGGCTCGCCGAAACCGCGGAAGACGCCGCTTCGACAGGCGCCGGGGTCGATGCAGGCGACTCGGCCTTCGGCTCTTTCTTGCCGCACGCGGCGACGAGCGCGAGGACGGAAGCGGAAACGATAAGAAGTCTCGTCATTGGAGGCGCCTCAGGGTTTGGCCGCGCGAAGCCGGGCGGCGGGTTCTTCTTAATAAAGCCTTAAGCCGTCAAGGCGAGGGCATGAAGGCGCCAGGGGGCCGCCGCGCCTTGGCCTCATTGCGGCCTTGTCGCTTCGCCAAGGTGCGCTTTAAGAGAAAGCACGACCTATTCGACATTGAGGGGGCTGTAGCGTGAAGCGACTGTTGAAAAGCGCCGTCTTGATCTCGGCGGTCGGGCTCGCCGCCGTGTCGCCGGCGCGCGCCGATGACCAGAGCTTCGGGGACTGGCTCAAAGCCTTTCGGGCCGAGGCCGCCGCCGCCGGAATCCGGGCCGACGTCATCGATACGGCTTTCGACGAGGTCGAAGTGAACCAGCGGGTCTTTGAACTCAACGACAACCAGCCGGAATTCGCCCGATCGGTCTGGGACTATGTCGACGGCGCGGTCTCGGCGGCGAGGGTCGAAGACGGTCGGGCAAGGCTCGCGGAAAATCAGGCGCTTGCCGACCGGATCGAGGCCGAGTTCGGCGTTGACAAGGAGGTCATCGGCGCGATCTGGGGCCTTGAGTCCTCGTATGGCCGGGTGATGGGCGACTATGACGTCATCGGCGCCCTCGCGACACTCGGCTGGAAAGGCCGGCGCACCGCCTATGGACGCGAGCAGCTGATCGGGGCGCTCAAGATCCTCCAGAACGGCTATGCCGCGCGCGACCAGCTCCGGGGCTCCTGGGCGGGCGCGATGGGCCAGACCCAGTTCATCCCGACGACCTATCTGCGTTTCGCGGTTGACCATGGCGGCGACGGCCAGCGCAACATCTGGACAGATCTTGACGACGTTTTCGCCTCGACAGCGAACTATCTCGCGGCCTCAAACTACCATCACGGCGCGCGTTGGGGGGTCGAGGTCACCCTGCCGCAGGGCTTCGATTACGAGCTCGCGGACGTCGACGTCAGGAAGGCCGCGATTGAATGGGCGGCCGCCGGAATCGCCGCCCGGCGGCTTAATCTCGCGCAGGATATCGATCCGAATACGCGCGGGCGCATCTTCCTGCCGGCAGGCGCCAAGGGGCCGGCGTTTCTCGTGTTCGAGAACTTTGAGGCGATCCTCAAATACAACCGGTCGACATCCTATGCGCTTGCGGTCGCGCTGCTCTCCGACCGGCTCGCCGGGCGGGAGGAGCCGGTTCTCGCCGAATGGCCAAGGACCGATCGAGCCTTGACGCTTGCCGAGCGCATGGCGCTCCAACAGGCGCTAAAGGACAATGGTTTCGATCCCGGACCGATCGATGGAGTCATTGGTGCGGGCACCAAGAAGGCGCTCAAGGCGTGGCAGAAGGCGAACGGCCTGCCGGTGGACGGTTACGCTTCCCTCGAGACCTTGACCCAGCTGTCCTCATGATTTTTCTTGCTGCAACGCACAAAAAGGCCTATCACGCCCCAAATGCTGCGCTGCAACATGGCGCGGCGGCCCGGCCTGCGTTGAAGGTCGGGCTTGAACCCTTGAACGAAGGAGCCCGCCATGGCGGCCAAGAAAGCGACGGAGACAATGTTTGACGGAGACGGCAGCGCGCTCGCCGGCGCGTTCGGCGAGGCCGCCCGCGATCAGTATGATGCGGCCCTTAAGACCTTCAGCGACGCCGCCGAGAAGATCCGGACACAGACGGAAGAGAACTTCGCCTCCGCGCGCAAGGGCTTTGACGCCGCGAGCGAGCGCATGCGCGCCGTCAGCGCCGACGCCTTGGCGGCGGCCCGCGAGGAAATGACCGGCGCCGTCGACTTCGCCAGCGAGCTTGCGCGCGCCAAGACGATCGGCGACGCGCTTGAAATCCAGCGCGGCTACTTCACGAAGCTCTTTGACGCGCGCGTCGAACGCGCTCGCGCCATGACGGAAGCGTCCGTCGAAGCGATGCGCGACGCCGTCGAGCCGTTCGGCAAGAGCTACGCTTCAGTTTTCGCCATCGCGCCCGCGTTCGACAAATTCTTCCCGTTCGCGTCGAAGTAGTCCTATCCTTCCGCCGATGACCGGCGGAATCGAAACTGCGAAACTGGACTGGGAAGCGGACGCTCCCCGGTCCGTTTTTTTCGGCGACATCTATTTCTCCGGCGATGGCGCATCGGAAGCGCGTCATGTTTTCGTCGACGGAAACGATCTTGCGCGGCGTTTCGCCCGCGCGCCGCATTTCACAATCGGCGAGCTCGGATTTGGAACCGGGCTCAACATTCTCGCCGCCGCGGACCTTTGGACCCGGACGAAAAAGCCCGAAGGCGCGCGGCTGCATTTCCTTTCATTCGAGAAGCATCCGCTGACGGCCGGCGACCTCGCGCGCGCGCATCGCGCCTGGCCGCAATTCGCAGCTGTCAGCGCGCAACTGCGTGCGAATTACCCGATGATCGCCCCGGGCCTTCACCGGCTGCGCCTCGCCGAGGATGTCGATCTGACGCTCGCCTTCGGCGACGCGCTCGACATGCTCTCGCGCATCGACGCGAAAATTGACGCGTGGTTTCTCGACGGATTTGCCCCCGCAAAGAATCCCGACATGTGGTCGCCGGCGGCGTTCGCCGAGATCGCGCGGCTTTCGTCGCCGGGAGCGTCCGCCGCGACGTTCACTGTCGCCGGCGAGGTCCGCCGCGCGCTCGCCGGAGCCGGCTTCGTCGTCGAGAAACGCGCCGGCTACGGACGAAAGAAGGAAATGCTGGCCGCGCGGATCGACGCGCCGCCTTCAAATCGTGACGATACGCCATGGTTTCGAACGAGCGGGGCGCGCCGGCTTCCGCCCGGCGCCGCGGTCGCGATCATCGGCGGCGGGATCGCCGGGTCAAGCCTCGCCTTTGAACTCCGCGCGGCGGGGCTAAAGGCGACGATATTCGATCCCAGTGGAATCGCCGCCGGCGCTTCCGGAAATCCCGCGGGACTCATCATGCCGCGCCTCGATCTTGGAGACGGCCCTCCGGCGAGGTTCTTCCGAAGCGCATATCTTCACGCTCTGCAAACGATCTCGTCAATCGAACGAGACTGCGGCGAAATCGTTTTCAATCCGTGCGGCGTTCTCATGAAGGCGAACAAGGATGAAGACCGCGACCGGCATGCCAGAATCCCTCAGTCGGACGTTCCGCCTTTGGACATGCTCGAGCGCAGGCAGGACGGTCTTTTTCTCAAAGGGGCGGGCGTCGTCGATCCGAGGCGCTATTGCGCGCTTCTCGCGCGGGACGCTTCTGTCGTCCGGCGGCGGGTCGCGGCGATTGACTGCGCCCCGGGGCATGTCGCGATCATCTTCGACGATCGGTCTCATGAGCGCTTTGACGCCGCCATCATTGCGAACGGGCGCGATGCTGGGCGCTTCGTGCAGGCGCGCACGCTGCGGCTCGTTGGCGTCATGGGTCAGATTGATCTCTTTCCCGGCGCGCCCGCGCCGGATTGCGCCGTCACCTTTGGTTCGTATGCGGCCCCGGCGCCAGACGGCGGTCTCGTCATCGGCGCGACTTATGAGAGGATCGGCTGGGGGGCGTCGGCCGCGACGACGGAATCGGCGACGCTCGACAACATCGAGGCGACGAGGCGCGCTCTCCCGGCGGTCGCAGGCGCGCTCGACGTCAGGACCTCAATGCCCAGAGCCGCCGTGCGGTGTCAAACGCCGGATCGGCTGCCGATCGCAGGACCGGCGCCGGACTGGGATCGCTACGGCGCGGCCTATGACGACCTTCGGCTTGGCAAGCGGCGCGCCTATCCGGAGGGACTTGCCGCGCCGAACCTGTTTTTCCTGACCGGCCTCGGCTCGCGCGGCCTCGTCACCGCGCCGCTTTGCGCGGCGCATGTCGTCGCCGATCTCGTCGGCGCGCCGCCCGCCGTCGAGCGCAGCGTCGCCGACGCGATCCATCCGGCGCGGTTCTTCATTCGCGCTTTAAGACGCGGGCGGAGGAGCTTGTCAAAAGCCGGACCCGGCGAGGAAGCTTAGCGCGCCGACAAAACGCCGACGAGCAAGGCAAAGTGAACAACCGCAACGCGATGAAGGGCGATTCGCCGCCGCCGCGCGACCGCTGCGAGGCAGAAGGCGATGCCGCAAAGTATCGCTTCGGAAACCCCGATCGTCGGCGAAGCAAGGCTCGCGGCGATCGCCGACGAGAACAGAACCCAATCGTGTCAGCGCCTCCTCGCTCGCCGCTCTATCACGCCGTTCGCAAATGATGTGAAAAAGCGCCCGGCTTGCAGGACGAATGGGGCGAGGCTAATTCGCTAGCGGGACGCTGGGCGGTCCATGGAGCAGACGATGCAGGAAACACCCTTCGGCCCCGTTTTCGACAACGTGCTTGAAGGCATCGGCAAGACGCCGATGGTGAAGATCACGAAGATCGACACTGGTCCTTGCGACCTCTTCCTCAAGCTCGAATCGAACAATCCCGGAGGCTCGATCAAGGATCGCATCGGGCTTGCCATGATCGAGCAGGCCGAGAAGGACGGGAAGCTGAAGCCCGGCGGCGCGATTGTGGAGGCTACGGCGGGAAACACCGGCCTCGCGCTGGCGCTTGTCGCGGCGCAAAAGGGATACAGGCTGATTATCGTCGTTCCCGACAAGATGGCGCAGGAGAAAATCTTTCACTTGAAAGCCTTGGGCGCTGACGTGCGCCTGACCCGATCGGACGTCGGCAAGGGGCACCCGGAATATTACCAGGACGTCGCGCAGCGGATCGCCGATGAGACGGGAGCGTTTTACGTCAATCAGTTCGGCAACAAGGCGAACCCGAACGCGCATGAAACGATGACTGGCCCGGAAATCTGGGGACAGATGGGGCGCGACATGGACGCAATTGTCGCCGGCGTCGGGTCGGGCGGCACGATCACGGGCCTTGCGCGCTTTTTTGAGAACGCCGCGCCGCACGTCGAAATCATTCTCGCCGACCCAAAGGGATCGATTCTCACGGAGTACGTCAACACCGGCGTCAAGCCGAATGAAGTCGGCTCCTGGCTCGTCGAAGGCATCGGCGAAGACTTCATCCCCGACATCTGCGATCTGTCGCGCGTGAAGCGGGCGTACGGCATCACCGATAAGGAGAGCTTTGAAGCCGCGCGCGATCTCCTTAAGAAGGAAGGCATTCTCGGAGGATCCTCCTCGGGAACGATCTTCGCCGCCGCTCTCAAATATTGCCGCGAGCAGAA
This sequence comes from Parvularculaceae bacterium, assembly GCA_013389125.1. GTDB lineage: Bacteria > Pseudomonadota > Alphaproteobacteria > Caulobacterales > Parvularculaceae > Amphiplicatus. Next base: position 20,036 of record JACADX010000425.1, read on the forward strand.
AGCGAAGAAGCGCGTCGTCGCTTTCGTCTGCGACCGCGGCGACAAATACCTCTCCAAGATGTACAATGACTACTGGATGTACGATCAGGGTTTTTTAAAACGCCCGCCGAAGGGCGATCTGACCGACCTCATCGCCCGAAAGCATTCCGAACGCGCGACAGTTACGGTAAAGCCGGACGATACGTTGATGATCGCCTACGGCAGGATGAAGCTCTACGACATCTCGCAGCTTCCTGTGCTAAATGAGGACGGTTCGCTCGCCGGCATCATTGATGAAGAGGACATCCTGTTCGCCGTCGTGCGCAATCGCGACAAATTCAAGGATCCGGTGAAGTCGGCGATGACCTATCGCGTCGAAACGCTCGACGCGTCGGAAAAAATGGAGGAGCTCCTTCCCGTTTTCGCCAAAGGCCATGTCGCCGTCGTGACCAAGGGCGGAAAATTCGAGGGCCTTATCGCGAGAACCCATCTTCAGAATTAACTGAGGCTGCAGGTCTCGTGAGCGATGCGCGTCGACGTTTACGGCCTCAAGACCTGC
>JACADX010000429.1 GCA_013389125.1 Parvularculaceae bacterium
GGCCGGCGATCTGCGCGAGCGCGTCGGCGAGGGCTGATCGGCGCTTTCTCGAGCCCCCGCTGATGCGCGGCCCCGGAACGGGCGTAAAGGGGACGGCGCATAAGAACTTCGGGTAATAGCGGCCGCCGGCGCGCTCATAGGCGTCGGCCCAATGATGGTCAAACACGTATTCGCCGAAACTGTGGGACTTCAAATAGCAGGGCGCCGCGGCGGCGATGCCGTCGTCTTCTTCAAGAAGGAGGTGAGACGGCGCCCAACCCGATTCCGCCGACGCCGACTTCGAATTTTCGAGCGCTCGCAGGAACTCATGCGAGACAAACGGGTTGGCGGGCGCTCCATCCGCGTTCATGAGGTCGTTCCACTGCTTCGCATCAGCGTCATTGATCGACGCGACGATGCGGATCTTTTCGGCTGGCCTGTCGCCGCCGTCCGCCATCAGTCGACCTCCGCGACGGCGTCAATTTCGACAGCGGCTCCGAGCGGCAGACTCGGCGCGCCGACCGCGGCGCGCGCATGTCTGCCCGCATCGCCGAAGGCTGCCACCATGAGATCGGATGCGCCGTTGACGACCTTCGGCTGGTCGGAAAATTCCGGCGTTGAGTTGACGTATCCGGAGAGCTTCACAATACGCGTGACGCGATCGAGGTCATCAAGCGCGGCTTTCATCTGCGCGATAAGATTGATCGCGCACGCCCTCGCCGCTTCGACGCCCTGCTCAACCGAGAGGTCAGCGCCGAGTTTTCCCCTGATAAGGCCCTCTCGACCGATAGAGACCTGACCCGAAATGTGCAAAAGGCGTCCGCTCAACACCCAGGGAACGTAGTTCGCCACGGGCGCGACGGGGCTGGGCAGGATGACCCCGATCTCCGCAAGGCGCTTCTCAACTCGGCTCATCCGCATCTCCGTCCGTGGCGGGCGATCCGCCCCGCCGCTTTCTCGCATAGTCGCGCCCAAGCGCAATGGCGTCGTCGCCGAATTTCCGGCGGATCTCATCGATTGCGCCCTCTTCCGATCGCTGCTTCTCCTCCTCGCCATGAAACATGTCCGGCTGCGGATTTTCCTCTGATGCAGACAGCTCCGAATAGCTGACGCCGATGAGCCGAAAAGCGCAGCCGACGGCGTTTTCCGCGAGAAGCGGGCGGGCCGCCTCGAACATCGTCCTCGCAAGGTTTGAGGCGCGGGGCAGCGTGACCTGCCTTGTTATCGTGCGGAAATCCGATGTCTTGAGCTTTAACGTGACGACGCGGCCGACAACGCGCTTAGCCTTCATGCGAGACGAAGCGCGATCGCAGAGGCGCCACATAATATCCTCAAGTTCCTTGCCGCCTTTGAGGTCGGCGCTGAATGTCGTTTCGACGGAAACGCTTTTCGTTTTCCGGTTAGCCGAAACGCGCCGGTGGTCTCTCCCGTGCGAAAGGTCCGACAAGCGCAGTCCCGTGTCGCCATAGCGTTTGATGAGAACGGATCGCTCGATCCTTTGGAGATCGCCGATGCTGCGCAGCCCGTCGGCGTTGAGGCGCCTGGCCAAAACGGCGCCGACGCCGAAAATGGCGGAGACAGGAAGGGGCGCCAGAACCCGTTCGGCCTCTTCGACGCCGATCACGGAAAACCCGTTCGGCTTGTCGAAATCCGACGCCGTCTTGGCGAGAAATTTGTTGAAAGAGAGTCCGATTGACACCGTAATCCCGATCTCGCGCCTGATCGTCCGCTGAAGACCTGCAAGCGCCTCCGCCGGCGACATTTGATGAACCCGTCTTGTTCCGGAAAGATCAAGAAACGCCTCGTCGATCGACACCGGCTCGACGAGCGGCGTTAGCGTCTCCATCAGCCGTCTGACGTCACGGCCCGCCGCTGCGTATTTGGGAAAGTTCGGCTTGATGACGACCGCATCGGGACAGGCCCTCAGCGCCTTGAACATCGGCATCGCCGATTTGACGCCGTAAGTGCGGGCGACGTAACAGGCGGTCGTCACGACCCCGCGCACGCCGCCGCCGACGATGACCGGCCGGTCGGCGAGCGCCGGATCGTCCCTTTTTTCGATGGCGGCGTAGAACGCATCGCAGTCGACATGCGCGACGCTGAGACGGTCTAGTTCCGGATGCCGGATGATTCGCCGCCCGCCGCAGGCGGCGCAGGGGCTCGGGGCCCCCTCGCTCCGCCGCGCGCCGCAATCAAGACACAGGGCGAGATCGACCGTCTCCGCCATTTCCTGCCTGTCCGCCGGCGCTGCTTCGGCCGGCCGTCACGATAAACATTCGATTAATACCTTTCAGGCGATAGTCCGGTCGATGGTTACCTTTGCGCCAAGCGCGCCCCGACCGAATATGGCGGCAATGCAGAAAATCGACCCGCCGTCGTCGCCCAAGACCGTGCTCGTTGTCGAAGACAACGAGCTGAACATGAAGCTGTTCAACGATCTCTTGGAGGCGCACGGCTACCGCGTCGTACAGGCCAGAACCGGCCGGGAAGCGATCGCGGCCGCGCGCGCCGAATCGCCCGACCTCATCTTGATGGACATCCAGCTGCCGGAAATCTCCGGCCTGCAGGTCACGCAAGAAATCCTTAAGGATCCGACGCTCGCGGATGTGCCGATCATCGCCGTCACCGCCTTCGCCATGAAGGGCGACGAGGAGCGCATCCGCGCCGGCGGTTGCCTCGACTACATAGCGAAGCCGATCTCGGTCGCCGCCTTTCTTGATAAAGTAAAAAGATATTTGGACTAGCGTTAATCCCGGGACAGCCGTCCGGGTTTAAGCGGAGCCAGGATGACCGCGCGCGTATTGGTCGTCGACGACCTCGAACCGAATGTGAAGCTGCTCGAGGCGAAGCTCCGCGCCGAGTATTTCGACGTGCTCGGCGCTTTCTCGGGCCGCGAGGCGGTCGAGCGCGCCAAAACGGACCAGCCGGACATCATCCTTCTCGACGTGATGATGCCGGGCATGGACGGCTTTGAAGCGTGCAGGATCATCAAGTCGACGCCCGAAACGGCGCATATCCCGATCGTCATGGTGACAGCGCTCGATCAGCAGGCGGACCGCGTCGCGGGCCTTAAAGCCGGCGCCGACGATTTTCTGACGAAGCCCGTCGAAGACGTCGCGCTCTTCGCGCGCGTCAGAAGCCTTTCCCGCCTCAAGACGATGACGGATGAACTCAGATTGCGTTACGCGACCGGAAAATCGTTAGGCGTCATGGGCGCGATTGACCTGACGGACGCGGGCGCCGACGGAAAGGCGCGCATTTTCATAATTGACGACCAGGCCGATCAGGTCGACCGCGTTCGCTCGCTTCTCGCCGAAAAGCACGAAGTCTCGACCGAATCCGACCCGGAAGTCGCGCTTTCACGCGCCAAGACGGGCGATTTCGACCTCGTGATCGTCAACATGGCGCTCGAGAAAATGGACCCGTTGCGCCTTTGCTCGACGATCCGCTCGTTTGAGGAAACGCGGCTCACGCCGCTTCTGGCGATTGTCCGTCAGGGCGACACGCGCCGGCTCGTTCGCGCGCTTGACATCGGGGTCAACGATTATCTCTCGCGACCGGTCGACCGGAACGAACTGACGGCCCGCGTCGCGACGCAGATCCGCCGCAAGCGCTATGTCGACCAGCTGCGATCGAAATTCGAGGCGAGCCTTGAGATGGCGGTCACCGACCAGCTTACGGGGCTTTTTAACCGGCGGTATCTCGCGAGCCATCTTTCGGGTATGTTCGATCGCGCTTTCTGGACGGGTCGCCCGCTCTCGCTCTTGATTCTCGACATCGATCATTTCAAGTCGATCAACGACACGCATGGTCACGACATCGGCGACAAGGTCATCCAGGAAATCGCCGCCAAGATCAGGAATTCGGTGCGCGGGATCGATCTCGCCTGCCGCTACGGCGGCGAGGAATTCCTCGTCGCGATGCCGGATACGGATCGGCATTTCGCGGGCATTGTCGCTGAACGGCTTCGTCAGGAGATCGCGGATCACGAGGTGACGCTGAACAGCGGGCGCGACAGCATCAAGGTGACGGTCTCGATCGGCATCTCCTCGACCGAAGAGGGGCCGAAAGACGACACAGGGCAAAGGCTTATCAAACGGGCCGACGAGGCGCTTTACGCCGCCAAGTCCGGCGGCCGCAATCGCGTGATCATGGGCGCGGCAGCCTGAACAAAAAGAGCCGCCTTGGCGGCGGCTCTCGACGGTCGGCCTATCGGCGAGACTACTTGATCTTGCCTTCCTTGAACTCGACATGCTTCTTGGCGATCGGGTCGTACTTCTTGAGCACGAGCTTTTCCGTCATCGTGCGCGAGTTCTTTTTCGTCACGTAAAAGAAGCCGGTGTCCGCGGTCGAGTTTAGGCGGATCTTGACGGTGGTCGGCTTGGCCATCGGAGCGGCTCCTTAATTTTGAGGGGCGGAAAATACTGGGGGAGGTCAGCCTGTCAAGACGCGCCGCCTAGACGAACTGGACGCGGCCGATCTCGTAGGTCCTTGCGCCGCCCGGCGCAGTGACCTCGACGCTATCGCCCTTTTTCTTCCCGATCAGCGCGCGCGCGATCGGCGACGAGATCGAAATCTTGCCGGATTTCACGTCGGCCTCGAAATCGCCGACGATTTGCCAGGTCTTTTTCTGCTCGGTGTCTTCGTCGATGAGGGTGACGGTCGCTCCAAATTTCACCGTGTCGCCGGCGAGCCGGGCCACGTCGATAACTTCCGCGCGCGAAAATTTGTCTTCCAATTCAAGGATTTGGCCCTCGATCCAGGCTTGGCGCTCCTTCGCCGCATGGTATTCCGCGTTTTCAGACAGATCGCCATGGGCGCGCGCTTCCGAGATCGCCTGGATTACCGCCGGGCGTTCCACGACTTTAAGCCGCCTGATCTCGTCCTCAAGCCGGCCGTAGCCGGCTGCGGTCATTGGAACCTTTTCCATTCCTGCCTTCCGTCGTCGGCCCCGATAGGGGGGGCAAAAGAACGGCATGGCCGCCTGCTTTCGCAGGCGGCCATAGCCCTTTTCCGTCTTTAAAATAGGACCGAGCGGCCGATCCTTCAAGCGGCCCGCCCGCCGGGACGCCTACCAGATGCGAACCCGCTCTTCCGGCGCAAGATAAAGGTCGTCCTCAGGCGTCACGCCGAAAGCCTCGTACCAGGCGTCGAGATTACGAACGACGCCGTTGATCCGGTAATAGGGCGGGCTGTGGGGATCGGTCTCGAGCCGCTGGCGCGCTTCGTCCTCCCGGTACTTGCCCTGCCAGACCTGCGCCCAGGCGAGGAAGAAGCGCTGGTCCCCCGAGAGGCCGTCGATGACCGGCGCCGCCCCGTTCGAGGTTTCGTCAAGATAGCGGTGATAGGCGGCATAGGCCATCTGAAGCCCGCCGAGGTCGCCGATATTCTCGCCCATGGTGAGTTCGCCGGAGATTTTCGCGCCCGGAAACAGCTCATAGGCGCCGTACTGCGCCCCGAGCCTGTCGGTCTTTTCCTTGAATGCGGCGTTCGACGCCTCGGTCCACCAGTTCCGTATACGTCCTTTCTCGTCGAACTCGCGGCCCTGATCGTCGAAGCCGTGGCCGATTTCATGGCCGATGACGGCGCCGATCGCGCCGTAATTGACCGCAGGATCGGCGGCGGGATCGAAGAACGGCGGCTGCAGTATGCCGGCCGGGAAAGTGATCTGGTTAAGGAGCGGATTGTAGGAGGCGTTCACCGTCTGCGGCGGGTAGGGCCACTCCTCCCGGTCGACGGGTTTGCCGAGGTCCTTCACCTGATCCTGCCAGCCGAATTCGACGAGCGCGAGCGCGTTCTCGAAGAGGGAATCGCCGATCACGAGCGAGGAGTAATCCGTCCACTTTGTCGTGTAGCCGATCCTCGGCTCGAAGGTTGAAAGCTTCAAGAGCGCCTGCTCGCGCGTCGCCTCGTCCATCCACTCATTCTGTTGCAGCCGCTCGCGGAAAGCGTCGGTCAGATTCCTGACGAGCGCGTCCATCGCCGCCTTGTTCGCCGGCGGGAAATGGCGTTCGACATAGATCTGGCCGACCGCTTCGCCGAGCGA
>JACADX010000139.1 GCA_013389125.1 Parvularculaceae bacterium
GGCTGATGCCGCACCCGGAGCGCGTGATCTCGCCCCTGCTCGGCGGCGTTGACGGCGCCTTGTTCTTCAAAGGGCTTGTCGAGGCGGCGGCGCGTTAACCGCTGGCATCCCTTCGAGCGGCGTGCGGTGAAGGGTGCGCGGTTCAGCGCGCGTGAGGCGCGAAGCGGCGAACGCCGCGGCAAACAATGACTGGGGAAGCGCCCCGATCCCGAATCATGGCGCGAAGCTCTAGCCCGTCAATCCGCGCAACACGTGGCGACTGTCTTTCCCTCCCCCCCAAAGAATGGCAGGGCGCAAGCGAGCTGCGAAGCGCGCGTCACCCGAAAATCGGCGGGCGGCGGCCGCTCCAGGGCGCGGCCTCCTCAAGCTCGAAGGCGAGCTCAAGGAGCGTTCGCTCGTCGCCCTTCTTCGCGCCGAACATCGCCCCGATGGGCAGGCCCTTGGCTGACATCGAGAGCGGCAAGGAGATCGCCGGCGCCCCGACAATGTTGTAAAGGCCCGTAAACTGCGCATAGCCGACCACACGCTTCAGATGCTCCTCGTAAGGAAGATCGGCGTCAAGATAGCCGATCTCCGGCGGCGGGGCGGCCACAACCGGCGACAGGAGAAGGTCGAGGTCGGCGAACATCGAGGCGAATTCGGCCTCCGCCGCCTGAAGGCGCGCGATCGCCGCCGGCAGCTTCTCTCGCTTCGCCTCAAGCGTCTCGATGATCCCAAGCGTGAAGTTTTCAAAGGCGAGACCGTTGCGCTTGAGGCCCGAACCCTCCTCCCATTTCACGACGGCGACTTCGGCGTACTTCGCCCAGTAAAGCAGAAACGCCTCGCTTAATCCCGGCGCGAAGGGCAGCGCGATCTCCTCGACCGCGTGACCGAGATTCTCGCAGAGCTTGGCCGCCGCGCGCGTCGCCTCAACGACTTCCGCGTCGACGGGGAGGCCGTCGGCGCCCGCGGTGAAAAGACCGATCCGCAAGCGGCGTTCGGACGCGCGCGTCACCAGGCCGACCGGCGGAAGGCCGCTTACTTCCGGCGGGACTTCGAGCGCGGCGACGACGGCGGCGGTGTCGCGCACGGTGCGCGACTGGACGCCGTGAACCGCGATCGTCACCGGACCTGCAAGTTCGGGCCGCGCCTCTGGATAGCGGTTCCTCGAAACCTTGAGCCCGACATTGCCGCAGCAGGACGCCGGGATCCTGATCGAGCCGCCGCCGTCGGAAGCGTGCGCGACCGGCACGACGCCGGCGGCGACGAGCGCCGCCGCGCCGCCGGATGATCCGCCGGTCGAATGATCCGTGTCCCAAGGATTTCGCGTCTTGCCGGCGCTTTTGGGCTCGGTCGTCGCGGTGAGCCCGAACTCCGGCGTCGCCGATTTCCCGAGGCTGACTACGCCGAGGGCGAGAACGGCGTCGATCAGCGGCGTTTGGGCTCTTCCCTTGTATCCCGGGAAGGCGCGGCTGCCAAAGCCTGTCGGAACGCCGACGAGATCGTCAAGATCCTTGATGAACGTCGGGACGCCCGCCCACGGCCCGCTGCGCGTCCCGGCCGCCTCACGCGCGGCGTCAAAGGTCTTGAAGGCGATGGCGTTGATTTTCCGGTCGATGCGCACCGCGCGGTCTATCGCCGCTTCGACCGCCTCCTTGGCGCTGATCTCGCCGGCTCCTATTCGGGCCGCCGTTTCGACGGCGTCGAGCGAGGCAAGGTCGTTCGCGGCCTTCTGGTCGGCGCGTTCGCAGGACGCCGCCATCGCAAGAATGCCGCCCGCGACCCCGCCCTGTTCAAGAAAATTCCGCCTCGTCATCGCCATGCGCTCCGCCCTTCCGCCCTCGCCCCCGATCCTGCATGATTGTCGCGCGCGCCGCCCGGAGGACGCAATGGCGGGGCGCAGATCGCTTAAGGAGAACGACATGCGGTTGACGAGGACGGCGTGCGCTGCGGCGCTCGCATTTGGGGCCGCCGCCTGCGGCAGGAAAGAAGCGGCGGCGCCCGAACCCGCGGCGCCGGCGGCCGAAACGTCATTCCAGGAAACGCTGATGACGCGGCTCATTGACGCCAAGCCCGGCGATGTCATCGAGCTTCCTGAGGGGAAATTCTCCTTCGACCGATCGCTGTCGCTTGCGGTCGACGGCGTCACCATCCGCGGCAAAGGCCTCGACAGGACGATCCTCTCGTTCAAGGATCAGGTCGCCGGCGCTGAGGGCCTCATCGTCACCGCAAATGATTTCACGGCGGAAGATTTCGCAATTGAGGACACGAAAGGCGACGGCATCAAGGTCAACGAAGGAAAGAACGTCGTCATCCGCCGCGTGCGCGTCGAATGGACGGGCGGGCCGAAGACCGAGAACGGCGCCTACGGCCTTTATCCCGTGCAATCCGAAAACGTCCTCCTCGACGGCAACGTCGTCATCGGCTCCTCCGACGCCGGCGTTTATGTCGGCCAGTCGAAAAACGTCATCGTTCGGAACAACCGCGCGGAATACAACGTCGCCGGCATCGAGATCGAAAATACGTTCGACGCCGATGTCTACGACAACGTCGCGACCAACAACACCGGCGGGATCCTTGTTTTCAACATGCCGAATCTCAGCCAGCCGGGAGCGCGGACGCGCGTCTTCCGCAACGAGGTCCATGATAATAACACGAAGAATTTCGGCGTGCCGGGGACGGCGGTCGCCGGCATTCCCGCCGGCTCGGGCATCGTCGTCAACGCCAACGATCAGGTTGAAATCTTCGACAACGACATCAGGGGCAACAAGACGGGCAACATCATCATCGCCTCCGTCTATTCGACCGACCTTTCGAAAGACGGCATGTCGGCGGACTTCGATCCTTACCCTGAATCGATCTACATCTACGGCAACCGCATGAAGGACGGCGGCAAGAATCCGGACGGCCTCGAGTTCCAGGCCCTGAAGCTCGCGATGTTCGGGCCCATGGGCGCGCTACCGGACATTCTCTGGGACGGCTATGTCGACGAGAAGAAGATGGTCGACGGCGCCTTGCCCGCCGGCCTGCGGATCTGCGTGAAGAATGACGGCGCTGAGATTCTCAACCTCGACGTCGCAAACGGCAGCAAGTCGCCGCGCCTTGCCGCGGCGGAACATGATTGCGAACTTCCGAAACTGCCGGAAGTCGCGCTATCGGGCGCACTCGGCGGATGAGGCGCTTTGCCGCGCTCGCCTTGCTTGCGCTTCTCGCCGCTTGCGCGCGGGAAGCGCCCGCGACAACGCCGGTCTTTCACGCCGAAGGTTATCCGGAGCGCCTCAGCGAGTGGGGACTGATGGCGGCCGCGAATGGCGCGCTGACGCTATCGAAGGGCGCAACGCCCTACGACCTCGCAACGCCGCTGTTCTCGGATTACGCGCTGAAACTCAGAACCGTGACGCTGCCGAAGGGCGCGCCCGCGACCTACGATCCGGACGCGGTTTTCGATTTTCCGGTCGGGACGATCCTTTCAAAGACGTTTTATTACCCGACGGCCGGCCGCGAATGGACCGGCGCCGTTTCCTACGGCGCCGAGACGACCGCCGCGAACGGCGTCCTGCCGCTAGCGGGCCTTCGCCTCATCGAGACGCGCCTCCTTGTTCATCGCGCCGAGGGCTGGGTCGCCATTCCTTACGTCTGGAACGAAGAACAATCGGACGCGGTCCTTCGAAGGACCGGCGAGGTGAAGAAGCTGACCTTGCATCGTCCCGACGGCCGCGCCGAGCCTTTCGCTTATGTCGTGCCGAACCAGAACCAGTGCGCCGGCTGTCATGCGACGAACAACACGACCCGCAAGATGTCGCCGATCGGCCTCAAGGCGCGGCACCTTAACAAGCCGTCGACGTTCGAAGCGGGCGTCAATCAGCTCGATCACTGGATGTTGTCCGGGATGCTGACGGGGGCTCCGGCCGACGGAGCCGCCGCGCCGCGCAACGTTGCGTGGACAGATGAAAGCCAAACCCTCGACGCCCGCGCGCGAGCCTATCTCGACGCCAACTGCTCTCACTGTCACTCGGATGTCGGCCCCGCCGACACGTCGGGCCTCGACCTTCGCCCGAAGACGCCGTTCGGTCCTTCCTACGGCGCTTGCAAATCGCCGATCGCCTCCGGCGGCGGCTCCGGCGGACGGCTCTACGACATCGTTCCGGGCAAGCCCGAGGAATCGATCTTCGTCTACCGCATGGAGACGCGCGAGCCCGGCAAGATGATGCCGGAACTCGGCCGAAGCGTGACGCACGAGGAAGGCGTCGCGCTGATTGCGGAATGGATCAGGGCGATGGAAGGCGGGTGCGGGTGACGGACGGCAGCCACTTTTCCGCTCATTCCGGCTAGCCGGGGTCCAGCCTTTCCATCATCTGCAAAACTCAATTAGAACAAACAGGGAACTCTTCGATTGAAAACATTCCTTTAGAGGAATATCTTATGTCGCGATGGATCGTAGAATTCACGGACGAGTTCGGAGCATGGTTCGGTTCGCTCGACGATCGCGAGCAAAACCGGCTGGTGGCGTCGGTCCAGCGGCTGGAAGCTTATGGACCGCAGCTCGACTACCCGCACACAAGCGCGATCGCCGGATCGCGTCATTCGACGATGCGCGAATTGAGGGTGCAAATCGACGGCCGCCCGTTTCGAGTGTTTTACGCGTTCAACCCGTTGCGCGCCGCGATCCTCCTGATCGGCGGAGACAAGACGGGAGACGGCAGATTTTACGAGAAGATGATTCCGGTGGCGGACGATCTTTTTGACGATCATCTTCAGGAGTTGAGGAAAGAAGGGTTGCTGTGATGGCCGGGCGAAAGCCGCTTTCAGAGTTGACGAAGGGCTGGAGCGCGGAACGGCGCGCCGAGGTCGCCGCGCAAGGGCGCCTGCTCGACGCCGAGGCGGCGACCCTCGAGCAATTGCGCATCGCGCTCGGCGTCAGTCAGGAAGAGCTTGCGCGCCTGCTCGACGTTCAGCAGCCGGCGATCTCGAAACTTGAACGCCGCGACGACATGCGCGTCAGCACGCTTCGCGAGGTGATCGAAGCCTTGGGCGGCGAACTGAAGCTGTCGGCGAAGTTTCGGGACCGGACGGTGGAGTTGTCGATTGCGGGGGAGTGAAGCGACGCAAGTCAACGACCACCACTTTGATGGAGCTGCAGCTGGAGAAAATGATAGTGGTGAACGACTCCATGGACGCTGCAAGGCGTCTTTCGAACTACCTCAACAGAGCGGTTAGCGGCATAAGTGCACCGCCCGGAGATAAGCAAAGGGCGGCGTACTTCCTATTTCAC
>JACADX010000427.1 GCA_013389125.1 Parvularculaceae bacterium
ACGACCGTCGTGAACGCGGCGCCGATGATAATCCCGATCGCCATGTCCATGACGTTGCCCTTGAGGGCGAATTCCTTGAACTCCTTGAGCATTCCCATGAGGACCTCCCCGTCCGGCGATTGGCGCAGCAGGTGCGCGGCGGCATTAGCTAGCGCGCGTTCCCGAAAAGTGTGAGCGGTTATCGGATAAGGACGCGCAAGCGAGAAGACTGGACCGCGTTTACCATGCCGCATTTCGCGAATCGCGGTCCCGGACGCTTCGCCGACGGGGCGACATCTGCGTAGAACCGCGCTAGAGAGGCGCGCGTTCAGAAGCCGCTCCAAGCCCCGATGACTATTCCTTACCCCGCCATTGACCCGGTTGCGATCCATCTCGGTCCGCTGCCGATCCGCTGGTACTCGCTCGGCTATATTTTCGGCATCGGGCTTGGCTGGTGGTACGCATTGTCGCTGATCAAGCGGCCGGCGCTGTGGCCGTCCGCCGGCGCGCCGGTGAGCAAGACGCAGCTTGACGACGTCATCTTCTGGGTCGCGATCGGGGTGATGGCGGGCGGCCGCCTCGGCTACCTCTTCTTTTACGAGCCCGCGCTCCTTGTCGGCGCCTGGGAGCCTCTCGGCGCGACGATGGGCGAGGGAATTTTGAAGACGCTTGTCGGCTGGATTCCGATCCCGCCGGCTCTGATGCTCTGGAAAGGCGGCATGTCGTTTCATGGCGGCCTTATCGGCGTCACCATCGCCGGGCTTTGGTACGCGCGCAAATACAAGGTGGACGCTTTTTCGTTGGGCGACCTGTTCTCCTGCGCCGCGCCGATCGGAATCTTCCTTGTCAGGATCGCCAATTTCATCAACGGCGAGCTTTACGGCCGCCCATGGGACGGAAGATGGGCGATGGTCTTTCCGTCGGACCCGCTCGCCGTTCCGCGCCATCCGAGCCAGCTTTACGAAGCGGCGTTGGAGGGCCTCTTGTTATTCGCGGTCGTGTTCGTCCTGACCCGGAGGTTCGGTTTTCTGAAACGGCCCGGCGCGACGATGGGCGCTTTTCTTTCGGGTTATGCGCTCTCGCGCATCATCGTTGAGAACTTCCGCGAACCGGACGCCTTCATGCCCGATTTTCCCATCGGGCTAACCATGGGGATGATGCTGTCGCTGCCGATGCTTGCGCTTGGGCTCTGGTTGATCCGGCGCGGATTTCAGCGGGCGAAAACCGCAGCGGCCGGAGCGTCATGACGAGAAGCGCCTCTCCGCGCGAGAAGACGCCGCTCGAGGAACGCCTGATTTCCCTCATCAAGTCGCGCGGCCCGATTTCGATCGCCGATTACATGGCGGACGCACTTTTTCATCCCCATGACGGCTATTACACGTCGCAGACCCCGATCGGCGCCAAAGGCGACTTCACGACGTCGCCGGAAATCAGCCAGATTTTCGGCGAACTGATCGGCGCCTGGCTCGTCCAGTCATGGGAGGATATCGGCGCGCCGAAGTCGTTCAACCTCGTCGAGCTCGGCCCTGGACGCGGCGCGCTGATGCAGGACGCCTTGCGCGCGGCGCGGCTGCGCCCCGTATTCCTCGACGCCGCCCGCATTTGGCTTGTCGAGATGTCGGGGCGCCTTCGCCATGAGCAGCGGCGGCGTCTAAAGATCGCCGGCATTGCGCCTGAATGGGCCGACAGTTTCGCCGACGTTCCCGCCGCGCCGACGCTCCTCGTCGCCAATGAATTCTTCGACTGCCTGCCGATCCGGCAATTCGTTCGAACAGAGACAGGTTGGCGGGAACGTTTGGTGGGAGTCGAGGCGGGCCATCTCGCCTTTACGACGGCGACCGTTCCGCCGCCGCCGTCCGTTACGCTCCCGGATAAGGCGTCCGCCCGCATCGGCGACATTTTCGAGATCAATGAGCCGGCGGAATCGCTTATCGAAGCGATCGCCCAGGCGTTTGTCGCGCAAAGCGGCCGCGCGCTCATCATTGATTACGGCCATGTGCATTCGGGATTCGGCGACACGCTGCAGTCCGTCCGCTCGCACGCTCATTGGCCGGCGCTCGCGTCGCCCGGCAAAGCCGACATCACGGCGCATGTGAACTTTGACCGGCTCCTTGCGCGCGCCTTCGCGGCGGGCGCCGCCGCGCATGGGCCCGTCGCGCAGGGCGCGTTTCTCGAGCGCCTCGGCATCGCAGCTCGGCTCGAGCGCCTTTCCGCCGGCAAGTCGGCGGAGGAAGTCGCCGACCTTTTCGCCGGCGCGCACCGGATTTCTTCGCCGACGCAAATGGGCGAGCTTTTCAAAGCGCTGTGCGTGTCATCGCCGGGATTGAATGCGCCTGCAGGATTCGAAGCGTGACTCCCCCGCATCTTCGATCCCCGCTCCTTGAGACAGCCGGCGCGCGCCACGGTTTCTTCGGTCGCGCGGGCGGCGTTTCGACCGGCATCTTTTCGTCGCTGAACGCCGGCCTCGGTTCGTCTGACGCTCCCGCCAGCGCGACGGAGAACCGGCGGCGATGCCGCGACGCGCTCGGCGCTGCGCGCCTCCTGACGCTTTATCAGGTCCACTCGGCGGACGCCGTCGTCGTCGCCGAGCCGTGGGACGGCCAGGGACCCCGGGCGGACGGCATGGCGACCCGCCTCCAAGGCGTCGCGCTCGGCGTTCTCGCGGCAGACTGCATGCCGTTCCTCTTCGTCGACGCGGAGGCGGACGTCGTCGGCGCGGCCCATGCCGGCTGGCGCGGCGCGCTTGCCGGCGTCCTTGAGGCGACGGTTCGCGCGATGGTCTCGATCGGCGCGCGCCCCGAGCGCATTAAGGCGGCGGTCGGACCCGCGATGCGGCAGGCGAATTTCGAGGTCGGCCTTGACGTGCTCAAGGCCTTCGTCGCGAAATATCCGGAAGCGGAGCAATATTTCGCGCCAGGCGCGTCGCCGGAAAAGCGCCAGCTTGACCTCGTCGGGTTCGGCCTTGAGCGCCTCGAAGCGGCGGGCGTCGGCGCGATCGACGACATCGGCGTTTGCACCGTCGCCAATCCGGGCGATTATTTCAGCTACAGGATCGGGCGGCGCGCGGGCGAGCCCGATTATGGCCGCAACCTCTCGGCGATCGCCCTATCGTCCGGATCAAGGGCTTGATCCGCCGTCGGGAAACCGTCACAAACGCGCCGGCAAGTCAGGGACGGCCCATGAAGCTGATTTCCGGGAACTCCAATCGCAAGCTGAGCGAGAACATCGCAAAGAGGCTCGCGACGCCGCTTGCTGAGGCCGAAATCAAGACCTTCAAGGATGGCGAGGTGTTCGTCGAAATCCGCGAGAACGTGCGCGGCGAGGATGTCTTCGTCATCCAGTCGACGTCGCATCCGGCGAACGATCATCTGATGGAGCTCCTGATCGCGATCGACGCTCTGACGCGCGCGTCGGCGAGCCGCATCACCGCCGTCATTCCCTATTTCGGCTACGCCCGGCAGGACCGAAAGGCCGGTCCCCGCACCCCGATCTCTGCGAAGCTCGTCGCGAATCTCATCACGACCGCGGGCGCCGATCGCGTCCTGACCGTCGATCTCCACGCCGGGCAGATTCAGGGATTCTTCGACATCCCGACGGACAATCTGTTTGCGGTCAATGTGTTCGCCGACCGGATCCGGGCGATCCAGAACGGGCGCGTCGAGGACGTGACCGTCGTGTCGCCGGACGTCGGCGGCGTCGTTCGCGCCAGGTCCCTCTCAAAGCGCCTCGGCAACGTGCCGCTCGCGATCGTCGACAAACGCCGCGAACAGGCCGGTGTTTCGGAAGTCATGAACATCATCGGCGACGTGAAGAGTCGGCACTGCGTCCTCTTCGACGATATCGTCGACTCGGGCGGCACGCTCTGCAACGCCGCGCAGGCTCTCATGGATAAGGGCGCGAAGAGCGTTTTCGCCTATGTGACGCACGGCGTTCTTTCGGACGGCGCGCCGGAGCGCATCGCCAAGGCGGCGGCGCTCGCCCGGCTCGTCACATCCGACTCGATCCAGTCGACGCGCGAAATCGACGCATGCGGAAAGATCGAGCGAGTCGAGATCGGCGGCCTTCTCGCCGAGTCGATCCGGCGGATCGCCAACGAAGAGTCGGTGTCAAGCCTTTTCGATTGACGCACGGCTGACGATGTCGTCGCCATCCAAGGGCGGAGCGAAAATGTCGATCTCAAACGTCCAATCCGGAACCGCCATCGATGAAGTCGCCGACGGCGTTTATCGCATCAATACGCCCGCGGCCGATTTCTCGTTTAACCAATATCTGATCGTCGATGACGAGCCCTTGCTGTTCCATACGGGACCGCGTCGAATGTTTCCGCTCGTCAAGGAGGCCGTCGAGCGCGTCATGCCGGCGTCCAGGCTGCGGCACATCGCATTTTCGCATGTCGAGTCCGACGAATGCGGTTCTCTGAACGAGGGGCTCGCTGTCGCAGGCGGCGCGACGCCGCTCTGCGGAACGGTCGCCGCCATGGTGTCGATCGGCGACCTCGCCGACCGGCCGCCGCGCCCGCTCGCGGACGGCGAGACGCTGTCGCTTGGCCGCAGGCGCGTGCAGTGGATCGATGCGCCGCATTTGCCGCACGCCTGGGAATGCGGCTTCCTTTTTGACGACATGACGAAGACGCTGTTTTGCGGCGATCTCTTCACGCAGCCTGGAGCGAAAACGCCGGCGCTGACCGACGCCGACATCCTTGGACCGAGCGAAGCGTTCCGGAAGAAGATGGATTACTTCTCTCACACGCGAAACGCTGCGGCGCTCATTTCGAAGCTCGCCGCGACCGAGCCGTCGACCCTTGCCTGCATGCACGGCAGCGCGTGGCGCGGCGACGGCGCCGCCTTGTTGCGCGCCCTCGGCGCCGAGCTTGCGCGCGGAGCGTGACGACCCGCGACGGCGCTTCAGCGCGCGATTGCGGCGGCGAGCTCCTTGACGAGCCGGACGACGACGCGCGCCGTCGTCATCTGGACGTCGCGTTCGGGATTGAGCTCGACGACGTCGGCGCCGATGAGCGGACCCTTGATGCGCCGGATCATCGCCAGAACGTCGAGCGTCGATAGACCTCCGGGCTCAGGATGCGACACGCCGGGCGCAAAAGCCGGGTCGAGGCCGTCGAGATCAATCGAAACGTAGAGAGGAGCTGAGAAGATGACCGCCGGGATCTCATCGGCCTGATCCGGCCGCAGCACGGTCGCGCCGTAGCGCTCGGCTTGCGCCTTTTGATGCGGATCCCAGCAGCGAATGCCGACCTGAACGAGTCTTCCGACCAGCCCGTCCTCGAGCGCGCGTGCAAACGGGCAAGCGTGGCTGAACCGATCGCCTTCGAATTCCTCGTGAAGGTCCGGGTGCGCGTCGACATGAAGGACGTCGACAGGCCCGTATTTCGCCGCGACCGCCTTCAGGATCGGATAGGTCACGGAATGATCGCCGCCGATCGACAGCGGCGCGAAGCCGTCCTTGATGCAGTCGGCGACGCTCATCGTGATGATCCGCCGCGCGGCGGCGCCGTCTTCCGGCAGGGGCGGTATCAAATAGCTTTCAATCGCATCGCGCATGTCGATGAGATCGATCGAGAAAGAACTCGACGCCTCGCTTGAAAGGAGGCGCTTCACGACGGTTGGCGCAAGCGCGCTGCCGCGCGCGTGACTGGAGCTTGCGTCCCACTCGAAGCCCAGGATGCGCGCTTTCATCGTTTTGTCTCCAACGGCCGCCGCATCAGCACGCACGCGAAGTCCGCGCCGGCCATCCGCTGCTGCACCACCGCGAGCGGCCGAAATCCGTGGCGCACGTAGAACGCCTCGGCGGCGAGGCTTGAAATAACTTCCATTTCTTCAAAGCCTTCCCCGCGCGCCTCGCTCAAGCAACGGCCAATGATAGCGGCGCCGCAGCCGCGATTGATATAGTCAGGATCGGTCGCGAAATGGCGAAGGTGCGCCTGGCGCCGAATGCGTCCGCCAGTCGGGCGCTCTTCGCTCCATCCGCCGCAGGCGACGACCTTCGCCCCGAGTTCGGCGACGAAATAGCGCCCCGAAGCGAGCAGCGCGGGATTGGCGCGGGTCATCGCCGGCAGCGCCCTGACGAGCATCTCATCCTCATACCAGCCGCGATAAAGCGTCGAATAGGACGCGTTTAGCACGCCGCTGACGGCCTCGGCGTCTTCCGGCGTCGCAACGCGGATCTCAGGCGGCGGCATCTTCGCGCCGATCAGACATCGAAGAAATCCTTGCCGGCAAGTTCTTTCCTCGGCGCATTCAAGGCCGCATCATCCCTTGCCTTTCGTCTTTGTCTTGCCGGGTTCGGCGTTCTTCTCGATGAACTCGACGATAAGGCCCGCGACGTCGACGCCGGTCGCGGTCTCGACGCCTTCAAGGCCCGGCGAGGAATTCACTTCCATGACGACCGGCCCGTGGTTCGACCGCAGCATGTCGACGCCGCAGACATTAAGCCCCATCGCCTTGGCGGCGTCGAGCGCCGTCGCGCGCTCGGCGGTCGTGATCTTCACCTGCTCGGCCGAGCCGCCGCGGTGAAGATTGGATCGGAATTCGCCTTCCTTCCCTTTCCGCTTCATCGCGGCGACGATCTTCCCGCCGACGACGAGGCAGCGAATGTCTTCGCCGCCCGCCTCCTTGATGAACTCCTGGACAAGAATGTCGGCGTTAACCCGGCTGAACGCCTGGATGATCGATTCGGCGGCGCGCTGCGTTTCGCCGAGGATGACGCCGAGGCCTTGCGCGCCCTCAAGAAGCTTGATGACGACCGGCGGTCCGCCGACCATTCGGATGACCTCTTCCGGATTGCTCGTGCGGTGCGCGAACACGGTGACAGGAAGGCCGACGCCTTTGCGGGCGAGAAGCTGCAGGCTCCGGAGCTTGTCGCGCGACCGCGTGATGGCGACGGACTCATTCACGGGATAGACGCCCATCACCTCGAACTGGCGCAGCACCGCCGCGCCGTAGAAGGTCACTGATGCGCCGATCCGCGGAATGACCGCGTCATACTTCGGAAGCTCCCTGCCCTGATAATAGACCGACGGCCGGTTCGAGGTGATGTTGATGTAGCACTTGACGTGATTGACGACGTCGATTTCATGACCGCGATTCTTCGCCGCCTCGATGAGCCGCTTGTGCGAATAGAGTCCCGCATTCTGGCACATGAGAGCGAGCTTCATCGAAGACTCCGACGTCTAGAGGCGGCCGAGCATATACGAACGCGCGGGATGGATGACGACATTTTTTCCGAGCGCGTCCCGGCCGATGAGGAGACGGAATCCCATATCGTCGCGATTGGCGAGCGTCAGCTCGACTGTCCGGACGCGTCCGCCGAGGCGGAGCCGCGTAAGGATGACGATTCGCGCCTGTGCGGCGCCGTTGGAGCTGCGGACGATGCGGCGGTCTCGGATCGGCGCCGAACAGACGATTTCGGGCCGGCGCTGTTTCCGGACCGGATGCAGCCGGAATTCGACGAATGGGCGCCCGCCTTTCGTCATCTCCCGAATGCGATAGGCGTGGATCGCCGACGTTTTCGCGCCGGTATCGATCTTGGCGAGGATCGGTTCGTCGCAGAGATCCGGAAGCCGCGCCCATTCGCGCCAGCCGATTTCGAGCGGCGGTTTGGATTTTGTCCTGATGGCGCCCTTCGCCACGTCCGTTCACATGACGCGCTCAGATATGCAGCGCATGTCCAAGCGTCCTCAGCATCGCCTCCTGAAGCGCCTCCCCTTGCGTCGGGTGCGCATGGATCGCGCCCGCAACGTCTTCTAGGCGGGCGCCCATTTCGAGCGCGAGCCCGAAGGCGGCGGAGAGTTCCGACACGCCGCGGCCGACCGCCTGCACGCCAAGCAGCAAATGATTGTCTTCGCGCGCGACGACGCGAACGAATCCTTCCTCCGCCTCCATTGTCATCGCGCGTCCGTTGGCGCTGAACGGAAAGTTCGCCGTCTTGATTTTGACGCCCTGCGCCTTCGCCTCGTCCGGCGACAGGCCGCAAGCGACGATCTCGGGATCGGTGAAACAGATCGCGGGGATCGCGCGCTTGTCCCAGCGGCGGTTATGGCCAGCGATGATTTCCGCAACCATTTCACCTTGCGCCATGGCGCGGTGCGCGAGCATCGGTTCGCCTGTCACGTCGCCGATGGCGTAGACGCCGCGCATCGAGGTTTCACAGCGGTCGTTGATTTTCAAATGACGCCCGTCCATGTCGAGAACGAGCTTTTCGCGGCCCCAGCCCTCGGTCAGCGGCTTGCGGCCGACGGTGACAAGGATCTTGTCGGCCGGAACGGTCTCCGCCTTGCCGTTCTGCTCGATCTCCAGCGCCTTGCCGTCTTTCGAAAGGCCCTTCGCCTTGGCGCCGAGAATGACGGCGACGCCCAAATCCTTGAGGCGCTTCGCCACGGGCTTCGTCAGTTCCGCGTCATAGGTCGGCAGGATGCGATCCATCGCCTCGATCACCGTCACCTTCGAGCCGAATTTCGCGAAGGCGATCCCGAGTTCGAGCCCGATATAGCCGGCGCCGACGATCGCGAAGTTCTTCGGCGGCGCGTCGAGCGCCAAGGCGCCGGTCGATGAAATGACGTTGCCGCCGAACGTCATGAAAGGAAGCTCTACGGGCGCCGAACCCGTCGCAATGACGACATTTTCGGCCCTGATGCGCGTGACGCCGTCGGCCGTATTGACGTCGACCGTCTTGCCGTCGACGAATGTCGCCCAGCCCTTGATCGCTTTGACCTTGTTCTTCTTCAAGAGCCCGCCGACGCCGGCGGTGAGGCGCTTGACGACGCCGTCCTTCCACGCAACCGTCTTTGAGAGATCGAGTTTCGGCTTCCCCGCCGAAATGCCGAGCACGGAAGAATTGGCGAAATGCGTCGCCTTCTCGAATTCGTCGGCTGCATGAATGATCGCCTTCGACGGAATGCAGCCGACATTGAGGCACGTCCCGCCGAGCGCCTCGGCGTCGACGACGATCGTATCGATTCCAAGCTGGCCCGCGCGAATGCCGCAGACATAGCCGCCAGGCCCG
This sequence comes from Parvularculaceae bacterium, assembly GCA_013389125.1. GTDB lineage: Bacteria > Pseudomonadota > Alphaproteobacteria > Caulobacterales > Parvularculaceae > Amphiplicatus. Next base: position 8,998 of record JACADX010000427.1, read on the forward strand.
CCGCCGATGATGAGGAGTTTGCAGGCAGGTTCGGTCATTCACCGCTCCGTTGCTGGGGGCCGTCGTGACTTGGCAGGACGGGCAGGTCCGATCTTGTCCAGAACACGCCGTCATTGCCGTTATTCTTTTGCACGAGCCGTACGCGATCGGGATTGAGCCCGCGGATCAGCCGCGCATTGACGGCGATCCTTTCGGCGTCGTCAGTTCCTGACTGCGTCGTATGCGTCGCGCATCCGCAAGTGCGACAATGATGAAATTCGAGTTCGTGATCTCCCCACATATAGATGAATGTGTCGGGCTGACGATCGAAACGCACTTCGCGTTGCGGATAATAAGCCCAGAGACAGCCATAAAGCCGGCAATGCGAACAATTGCAGTCGAGAACCTCAGCCGGTTCCTCGACTTCGAAGCGGACCGCGCCGCAATGACAGGAAGCGCCGACTTTCATTGAGGCTCCACGAATCGGCAATCGCGAAAGACCATGGGGATTGAAATCGCCCGCACCTCAATCCTCAATAAAAATCATCGCCGGATTTTCAAGAAGCGTCTTCACCCGCTGCACGAATACCGCCGCGTTCCAGCCGTCGATGATGCGGTGGTCGAAGGCGCACGAGAGGTTCATCATCCGCCTCGGGACAAACGCCGTCCCGTCCCAATGCGGCCGGACCTGCATCTTGTTGACGCCGACGATCGCGACTTCCGGGTGGTTGATGACCGGCGTCGTGACGATGCCGCCGAGCGCGCCGAGCGAGGTAATGGTGATCGTCGAGCCCGAAAGCTCCTCGCGCGTCGCCGTTCCCTTTTTCGCGGCGTCCGCAAGACGCGCGACCTCCGCCGCGCAATCCCAAAGACTGCGAGCCTCGACATGGCGGACGACCGGCACGACGAGGCCGCCGTCCGTTTGCGCGGCGACGCCGATATGAATGCCGCCATACTGGCGCACGACGCCGGCTTCATCGTCGTAGAGCGAATTGATCTGCGGCTGGTCGGCGATCGCCTTCGCCATCGCGCGCATCAGGAACGGCAGCACCGTGAGCTTCGCCTGATCCGGCTTTTTCGCCGTGTTGAGTTTGGCGCGCAGGTCTTCAAGCGCCGTCACGTCGACCTCGTCGACATAGACAATGTCGGGAATGCGCGAGCGCGAAACCGTCATCTTCTCGGCGATCTTGCGACGAAGTCCGATGACCGGGATTTCCTTGACGCTCGCATCGGCGCTGCGTCCGCGCGCGGCGGCCGGAGCTGATCCGTGCTCGAAATAGGCGTCGAGATCTTCGTGCGTGATGCGGCCCGCAGGACCCGTTCCCGGCACGCGTCGGAGATCGACGCCGGCGTCGGCCGCGCGCTTCCGGACCGCCGGCGAGGCGAGCGGCTTTTCGCCTTCCTTGCGCGGCGCGCCGGAC
>JACADX010000459.1 GCA_013389125.1 Parvularculaceae bacterium
ATGTCGGCGCGCCGCCCGGCGGCGACAATGCGCCCGTCCTTCACCGCAACGGCTTCAACCGTCGGCGCGTCCGAGAGCCCCGTATAGATCGGACCGCCGACAAAGACCGTGTCGGCGGCGTCTGCTGGCGAGGCGCGCCCTTCATCGACGTCGCGCCCGCCGCAAGCGGAAAAGAAAAGGGGGACAGAAAGCGCGAGCGCGCAGCGAACGAGGTTTTTCATGCGCCCATGCTAGAGGACGGCCCCGCCGGCCGCCAGCGCCGCGCGGCTATTGCGGCGCGCGCGGCGGCGGGGACGGGATCAACTGGTCGAAGACGATCCGCCAGCCGCCTTTACGTTTCTGCCAGACGCGCACGTAATAGCCTTTCCGCGGCTCTTCGCCCTCGGCCCAATCGGCGCCGCCATAGGTCCAGACGAGATCGCCGGCCCCTGACGCGCCGCCGCCGAGATAGGCGAACGCCGCCCGCGCCGGCCGCGCCGCAAACGCTTTCTCCCGATCGCTTTCGCTTTTTGAAGGCGGCGGGCCGGAACTGTGAAGGCGCGAATCGGGATCGAGATATGCTCCGTAAGCGGATTGAAGACCTTCGGCGGCGGCCGAGGCGAGCGCTTCTTCGAGCGCCGCGCCGGCCGTCATCGCCGCTTCGGGCGAGGGGGATTTTTCGCCGCTTGTCGAAAGATAGGCGACGTCAGATCCTTGCGCAGCTTCGCCCGATGCGTCGGCGCCGACGCCGCCGTCGAAGACCCATTTCCAGCCGCCGTCCGGCTGTTTCTTCCAAACGGTGAAATAGTGGCCGCGCCGCGCGCCGTCGAAAGCGTAGGGCCCGGTTGTAAAGCCAAGATCGCCCGAGTTCGCGATGCCTGCGTAAAGCGGCCACCAAACAAGGTGGGGGCGAGGTTCGGCGAGATCATCGTCCGGCTGGGCGCGAAGCGATTCGTGCGCATTCACCGGATTTGGCGCGAGCACGATGGCGTCGTCAGCGGAATGCTTGAGGAAGGATCGCTTAAAGCCGAGCGGCGCCTCGTCCGCGGCGAAGGCGCGTTCGGCCGCGACGACGTCTTCGGGACTTGGCGCGGGCGCCGCGCACGCGCCGATGATGAGAAAGGCGACTGCGGCAGTCGGGACGGCGAAGCGGCGCATGGACCAAAATCTCCGAAAGCGCGAACAAAAATTAAGACGCCGCGCTGCCATCTCCCCGCAAGGATCACGCGGCGGGGCGAGCACCTCTTGCGGCAGGACGGCGCCGCCGCGTCAATTGCAATGCCCAGAGCCCGCCGCTATAGGGGCGCACCGTCGGAGTGTAGCTCAGCCTGGTAGAGCACTAGCTTCGGGAGCTAGGGGCCGGAGGTTCGAATCCTCTCACACCGACCATCCGCCAGAACGCCGCCAATCGAAGCTTTCGCCCGGAAGGGCGCGAGCGCCGCGCCGCCTTTGAATTTCCACACCGTGATGCTTTCGCGGCGACTGGCCGTCCCGCTGTCCTTTCGCGTGCCGCGCGCCCGCAATGCAAGGCTCGGAATCGCCGTTGATTTCCCGAACCGCCAGCGCTATCAGGCCGGGCCTCTTGGGGCGTCGCCAAGTGGTAAGGCAGCGGATTTTGGTTCCGCCATCCCTAGGTTCGAATCCTAGCGCCCCAGCCAGTTCACGATGTCGTCAGCCGCGCAAGTAAACGGCGGAGTTTACTCGAAATTCGCGACCCTGACGCACCCTAATTGAGCGAAATGGCGCGGGCCGCGTCCTATCAAGATTGCGCCGAATTCATGCGATGTGATCGCATGAGGGAGCGTCGCAATAAAGAAGCGGGAAACGCGCGGTCATCGCGGAAAATCGCGACGGCGCGACGGATTTTTTGAACATATTGCGCTCGGGGGACGCCCTTGTTACAAGTTAACGAAGCGATGGATGGAGGGGGCGGCGCGAAAACCGTCAGTCCGTCGTCTGAGGTTGGAGGGAAGGTCGGCGGCGCAATCGCGATATTCGCCATTGCCAAACCGAGCGGTTCGTCCAACAATGCGAGCCGAAGGGGAATTCGTTGGGGTACGGTGCAAATTTTGTCAGTCGGCGGACAGGCGCGCCCTTTCATTTCCCTTACAATTGAGATCATCGGCTCGCGGATGAGCCGTAATAACCACTTGAAGCCGAAGCAAACCGTTAGGTGAGGCAATGAAGACAAGAGCTCTGGTTCTGGGGTCAGCAGCGGCGATGACGATCGCTTGCATCGCCCCTGCATTCGCGCAGTTTTCGTCGGCGCTGAATGAAAGCGAAGCGACGGCGAAAGAGGCGAAGGCGTCCCAGCAGCGGGTCGAGCAGCTCGACGACCAGACGACGGCGCTCATCAACGACTACAGGGCGAACCTCAAACAGCTTGAAGCGGCGACCCGTTATAACGCCTCGCTCAACCGGAACATCGCCGCCCAGCAGCGCCAGCTCGAGCGCCTCCGGGTCGACATCGAGAACGTGTCGGGCCTCCAGCGCGCGATGCAGCCCTTGATGGAGGATATGCTGGCGACTCTTGGCGACATGATCGAAGCGGATCTGCCGTTCGACCTCGACAACCGCCGCGATCGCGTCGCGCGCCTCAACAAGGTGATGGGCGATCCGAACATGTCGGCGGCGCAGCGTTATCGGCTGATCGTCGAGGCCTATCAGATCGAAAACGAAGCCGGACGGACGATTGGCGCCTATGAAGGCTCGATCGACGACGGCGGCACGCTCCGAACCGGCGAGTTCTTGCGCGTCGGCCGCATCGCCTTGATGTTCAAGACGGCGGACGATTCTGTCCTCAAGATCTGGGACAACGATCAAAAGGCCTGGATCAATCTCAACAAGTCCTATTTGCCTGACGTTCGCCTTGGCCTCCGAATGGCGAAGGAGCAGACCGCGCCCGGCCTCCTGCCGGTACCCGTCAAGGCGCCGACATCAGCGGCGGCCGGCCAGTAACGCATCGACGAATTTCGAAGGGACAAAATCATGAAACTCCTCAAACTCGCCGGCGCTTCGCTCTTCGTCGGCGTCGCCGCGCTCAGCCTC
>JACADX010000100.1 GCA_013389125.1 Parvularculaceae bacterium
AAGCCCTCCATCACCGTGTGGAGGCCCGGTCGGCGAAGATTGATGTTGTAGGTCGGCTGCAAGAGCAGCGACCGCACGCTGAACTTGCGGCGTTCCGCAATTTCGTCAACGGCGAGCACGAGTTCCGGTGAGGCGTTGCGAAAAACGAAATCGTCGACATGCGGCAGCGCTTCGACAATCGCCGCAACGGCGGTTTCGCGCGCCCCTTTCGGGGCGTCCCTGGCGACGAGGATGTCGTTGTACTCAAGATAGACTTTGTCGAACGATTCAACGCCGGTCTCGTGGAGGCGCGCTTCCTGCGGCGTTGCGAAACTCCTGCGCGGAGCGACGCCCACGAGTCCGAGCGCGAAGACGCCGCGCAGATCATCGTAGACGCGGACGCAGCCGACCTCGACGCGAGGCGGTATCCCGGCGAGCCAATTCTCGATCCACGCCGGCGACAAAAAGAAGCGGGCGTCGGAATGCGCATAAAGCCTCTCCCACTCCTCCAGCAGGATGTTCGGCCCGATGTCGAATGAAAACAGCGCCCGCATCAAGCGTCCGCGCGGATCGCTTCGAGATAGAGCGCGCGAAATGCAGCGACCATCGCGGACTGATCGAAGATCGTCGCGCGCTCCCGAGCGGCGGCGCCCAAGCGCGCGCGAAGCTCGGCGTCATCGATCAATTCGCCGAGCCTTGCCGCATACGCTTGTTCATTCTCAGGAGCGATTACGAAATCCGCACCCTCGTCCCCCACCATGAGACGAACATCTCCGACGTCAGTTGCAATCGAGGGCAAGCCCGCCGCCATCGCCTCCATCAGGCTGATCGGCGTTTGCTCCGTATCTGAGGAAAGCGCAAATATGTCGAACTCCGCAAGCGCCTGTTCCGGGCGTAAAGTCGCGCCGGGCAGGAAGATGCGGTCCCTGGCGGGGCTTGCCGCGCGAGCGTTTTCGAGGACCGGCCTTTCGGGGCCGTCTCCATATATGACAAGCCGCGCCTTGCGTCCTTCGCTTGCTGCGCTGAAACAGCGGATAAGCCGCTCGAAGTTCTTTTCGCGGCGCAAGGCGCCCAAGGCGCCTACCGTGATCACGCCTTCGCTCCGCTGCGGCTCAACGCGGTAGCGCATGACGTCGATGCCGACCGATATGCGCCGAACGCGCGAGGCCGGAATGCGCCAGATTTCGACCGCGATTTTTTCAAGAACGGTTGACGGCGTCGTCAGCAGCGACCGCCCAAGAAGGAAGCGCCGCGCCAACGCCCGTCTCGGCTTCTGACGCCCGCCGGCCTCGTCTGGTCCAAATCCGTCCTCATGATGAACGTGCGGAAGATTTGGGCCCGCCCTGTTCGCAATGACGGCCTCGATCGACCCGAAATTATAGGTGCAAAGGAGATCGGCCTGCGATTCCAGAAAGAGGCGGCGAAGACGGCGTAAATTGTTGAGGCTTATCAGCGACGATTTCTCAAGCGGGATAGCCTCAAAGGTCACAGCGCCCGCTTCGTCCGAAATCATCGATCGCGCGCTCAAGTCGCCGTCCAAAGCGCAGACATGATGTCGGAACGCGGCCCCGAGCCCGTCTACCAGCGTCGCCAGGCGCCGCTGCTGGCCGCCCATCGCAAAGGACGGGAAGACATGGAGAAGCCTATAGGTTCGTTGCGCCGACAGCTGACCGCCTCCAATCTTTGAGGCGCGATCACGCCAGCACATCCGTATAGAGCTCTTCCATCGGCGGTTCAGGGCTTGAAAGCGAAAATTCCGCGGCTTCCTTGACGTTCGCCTTGATTTCGTCGTCGATTTTCCTGAGTTCGGCCTCGGTCGCGTATTTCGCATCGAAGATGCGTTGCTCGCAGCGCCTGATCGGGTCGTTCTGTTCGCGGACACGATCGACTTCCTCACGCGTCCTGTACTTCGCCGGGTCGGACATCGAATGCCCGCGATAGCGGTAGGTCTTCATCTCGAGAATGTACGGTCCATCGCCGCGGCGCGCGTGATCGATTGCGACGCCCGCCGCCGCGCGGACCTCAAGGACGTCCATCCCGTCGACTTCCATGCCGGGTATGCCGAAGGCGGCGCCGCGCCGATAAAGATGCGTGTCGGAATGGGCGCGGACGACGGCCGTGCCCATTGCGTACTGATTGTTTTCGATGATGAAGACGACAGGCAGGCGCCAAAGCTGCGCCATGTTCATCGCCTCGAATACCTGACCCTGGTTTGAGGCGCCGTCCCCGAAATAAGTGAGGCTGACCCGGCCGTCCTTGCGAAACTTGTTCGCGAAGGCGAGCCCGGCGCCGAGCGGAATTTGCGCGCCGACGATGCCGTGGCCGCCATAGAATTCAGCCTCCTTCGAGAACATGTGCATCGAGCCGCCCTTCCCTTTGGAATAGCCGCCCGCGCGTCCGGTTAGCTCCGCCATCACGCCTTTTGGATCCATCCCGCATGCGAGCATGTGCCCATGGTCGCGATAGCCGGTTATTGTCTGGTCCCCGGGCTTCTTGACCGCTTCCACCCCGACGACGACGGCCTCCTGACCGATATAGAGATGGCAGAAGCCGCCGATGTGACCCATGCCGTAGAGCTGGCCCGCGCGCTCTTCAAAGCGGCGGATCAGCAGCATGTCGCGATAGTATTTGAGCAGTTCAGATTTGCCGGCCGAGAGGTTTGCCGCGGTTCGAGGCTGCGTCTTCTCTGCTGATTTGGCGGACTTTGCGGCGGACGCCATTGGAGGTCTCCAGCTAGGATGACCTGCTTGTAAGGAAAGGGCCGGGCCCCAACAAGGTCTAGCGCCGGTCTTCCTTCGCAATCGCCTCATCGAGCTGATCGCGCGGGATGACAAGGTCCTCTTCCGCCGCAAAGCCGAGGACAGATCGGATTTTCTCGTCCACCATGTCAGGATCAAGCGAGGCGGGATTGAGCTGCGCCGCCGTAAGTTCCAGCCGCCGCCGTTCCGCCGACAAGGCCGCGACCTCGGCTCTCCTTGCAGCGACTTCTGCGCTCACCGACCGCAGAACGCGCATCCCCGTTGCGCCGACTGCCGCTTCATACGCGAAATAGGCGATCCAGCAGATGAAAAACGCTGGCGCGAATATGTCGCGCATCAGCCGCCACGACAGGCCCATACTATTCCCCAGGCGACACCTGTCGCCGACAACGATTACGCGACTCACCTGAGTCGAATTTGAGTAAATAAAGTCTTAACGCGCGCGCAGAGCGGCAAGAGCCGGCCCGGCATAGACCGCCGCCTCGCCCAGCTCTTCCTCAATCCTCAATAGCTGATTGTACTTCGCGGTGCGGTCGGAGCGCGCGAGCGAGCCGGTCTTGATTTGTCCGCAGTTTGTCGCGACGGCAAGATCCGCGATCGTTGCGTCTTCTGTTTCGCCCGATCGGTGCGACATGACCGCCGAGTAGCCGGCGCGGTGCGCGCAATCGACGGCGCGGAGCGTCTCAGTCAACGTTCCAATCTGATTGACTTTGACGAGGATCGAATTCGCGCACCCTTTTGAAACGCCTTCCTTCAAACGCCGCTCGTTCGTCACAAAGAGATCGTCGCCGACGAGTTGGCACTTGTCGCCGACAAGTTTCGTCAGCACCTTCCAGCCTTGCCAGTCATCCTCAGCCATCCCGTCCTCGATCGAAATGATCGGATAGCGGGAGATGAGGTCCTCATAATAAGCCGACATCCCGGCCGCATCGAGCGTCCGGCCCTCGCCTTCGAGATGATATCGGCCATCGCGATAAAACTCGGTGGATGCGGCGTCGAGGGCGATGAAGACCTCATGTCCCGGTCGCCTGCCGGCCGCCTCGATCGCTTTCATGATAAAGCCGAGCGCCTCGTCGGCTGATTTGAGGTTCGGGGCGAATCCGCCTTCATCGCCGACATTCGTGTTGTGTCCGGCGCCCTTGAGACCTTTCTTGAGAGCGTGGAAAATCTCAGCGCCCCACCTCAGCGCGTCCGCGAAGGTGTCGGCGCCGAGCGGCATGATCATGAATTCCTGAATATCGATCGGATTGTCGGCATGCGCGCCGCCATTTACGATGTTCATCATCGGCGCCGGAAGCGTTCGCGCAGCGACGCCGCCGACATAGCGATACAGCGGCAGGGCCGACGCTTTCGCGGCCGCCTTGGCGACCGCAAGCGACACGCCGAGTATTGCGTTGGCGCCGAGCCGCGACTTGTTGGTCTCGCCGTCGAGCGCAATCAGCGTCTCATCGACGCCGACCTGATCTTCGGCGTCGACGCCGCAAAGCGCGTCAAATATCTCGCCGTTGATGGCGGCGGCCGCCTTCCTTACCCCCTTGCCGCCGTATCGATCATCGCCGTCGCGAAGCTCATGGGCTTCGTGCGCGCCGGTCGATGCGCCCGACGGCACGCCGGCGCGCCCCATGGAGCCATCCTCGAGTACGACATCGACTTCGATCGTGGGATTGCCCCGGCTGTCCAGAATCTCGCGACCAATGATGTCGACAATGGCGGTCATGGATGCTCCTGCGCGGTTTTGGCGTCGCGTCTCTATAGTCCGCACGGAAGCCTATTCAAGGCGGCCGCAAATCTCAGTCGATATCCCGGTCAGGGCTTTCGCCCCGCGACGGCTGGTTCGGCGCGCGTCGCGGCCCCGGATTGCCGCTCGGTTGATCCGGCGGGGGGCTGGAGTTCAGAGCGGGATTGTTCGCCGGCGGCGGCGTGTATGTCGGCTGCGAGCCGCTTGGCGGCGTCGCGCTTCGCGGCGCACGCGGCGCGCTGTAAGAC
>JACADX010000430.1 GCA_013389125.1 Parvularculaceae bacterium
GAGCAAGGCCTCAAAATCCGTCGCTCCTTTGAACGGAATTCCGGTTGTATTTTCATCGCCGGATTCGCGCGAAAAGCGCGATCCGCGCTGTCATGCGCCGGACCCGAACACCCGCGCCGCATTCCCGAAGAGGAACGCTTCCCTGCCCGCTTCATCGAGCCTTAGCGCATCAAGCCCTTCAAGGCATCGTTTCGCGGTCAGCATCGGGAAATTCGTGCCGAACATGATGCGCTCCCTCCCCTCGCCTTTCATCAGCCTGACGAAATCCTCCGGCAGCCGATGCAGCGCATAGGCGCTGGTGTCGACGTGAAAATTCCGGAATTTCCTGATCATCGTCGCGACCTCGTCAAGCCAGGGAAACCCGACATGCCCGCCGACGACGACAAGCTCGGGAAAGTCGATCATCACGTCTTCAAGATAGGGGATCAATCGTCCGGTTTCGGAGCGTTTCAGGGGGCCCGTATGTCCGATCTGCGTGCAGAATGGCAGGCCCGCATCGACGCAGGCGGCGTAAATCGGATAATAGCGCCGATCGTTCGGCGGCAGATCCCAGAGCCAGGGAACGACGCGGACGCCGACGAATTTGCCGGTCTTCGCCCGGGCGCGGATGTCGCGCACCGCCGCCATCGGATCGACGAGATCCGCGCCGATGAGGCCTTTCAGGCGCGCCGGCGCCTGATCGATCGCGGCTTCGACCTCGTCATTCGAAATAAGGTCGCCCCTCGGCGACGACCAGCCCGAAACCAGCGCCAGCGCGACGCCCGCCTCGTCCATTGCGGCGATCAGCGCCTCAACCGGCATGTCTTCGGGCGGCGCGTCCTGTCCCGTCCACCGCAGCAGCGAAGCGAGCCATTTCTCGCGCCAGAAGCACGCGGTCGGCAATTGCGCCCAAACGTCGATGACCGTCGGCCGGTTCGCCTGCATTAGGACCTCCGCCGCAAACTATCCGGCAGGGCCTCTCCCGCGGCAACTCAATTCCGCAGCGATCAGGTGTTCATCGAGTCGAAGAAATCCTGGTTCGTCTTCGTCTGCCGGAGCTTGTCGAGCAGGAAGTCGATCGCGTCGGCGGTGCCCATCGGATTGAGGATGCGGCGAAGCACGTAGACCTTCTGCAACTCGTTCTTCGGAACGAGGAGATCCTCCTTCCGCGTGCCGGACTTCGCGATGTCGATCGCCGGGAAGGTCCGCTTGTCGGCGACCTTGCGGTCGAGAACGATTTCCGAGTTGCCGGTTCCCTTGAACTCTTCGAAAATCACCTCGTCCATCTTCGAACCCGTATCGATAAGCGCGGTCGCGATGATGGTGAGCGAGCCTCCCTCCTCGATATTGCGCGCGGCGCCGAAGAAGCGTTTCGGGCGCTGCAGGGCGTTCGCGTCGACGCCGCCCGTCAGCACCTTTCCCGACGAGGGAACGACGGTGTTGTAGGCGCGGCCGAGGCGCGTGATCGAATCGAGGAGAATGACGACGTCGCGGCCGTGTTCGACGAGGCGCTTCGCCTTTTCGATCACCATTTCGGCGACCGCGACGTGGCGCGTCGCCGGCTCGTCGAACGTCGAGGAGATGACTTCGCCTTTGACCGAGCGCTGCATGTCCGTCACTTCCTCGGGCCGCTCGTCAATGAGGAGAACGATGAGGAAGCACTCGGGGTGATTGACTTCGATCGAATGCGCAATGTTTTGCAGAATAACGGTCTTGCCGGTTCGGGGCTGGGCGACGATCAGCTGGCGCTGGCCCTTTCCGACCGGCGCCACAAGGTCGATGACGCGGGCGGTGAGGTCTTTCTTTTTCGGATCGTCCGGCGAGACGATCTCCATCCTAAGGCGCTCATCCGGGTATAGCGGCGTCAAATTGTCGAAATGGACCTTGTGGCGGGTCTTTTCCGGGTCCTCGAAATTGATCGTCGAGACTTTGAGCAGCGCGAAATACCGCTCGCCTTCCTTAGGGCTCCTGATCTCGCCGATCACCGTGTCGCCGGTTCGGAGCGCGAAGCGACGGATCTGCGACGGCGAGACATAGATGTCGTCGGGGCCGGGAAGGTAATTGGCTTCCGGCGATCGCAAGAAGCCGAACCCGTCGGGCAGCACCTCAAGCACCCCGCCGCCGTTGATTTCGACTTCCCGGTCCGCGAGTTCCTTGAGGATCGCGAACATCATGTCCTGGCGGCGCATGGTCGAGGCGTTCTCGACCTCAAGCTCCTCCGCGAAAGCAAGAAGATCGCCCGGCGACTTCGCCTTGAGGTCGTCGAGCGTCATTTGGGTTGGGATGGCCATAAGGGAAGCTTTCAATGCGTTGCGCGGTCCCGGCGCGAGGGCGGGTTGTGGCGGGCTGTTTTGTTGAACCGGTCGTGCAGGCGGTTGGAGGCAAGCGCCCTGCGCGATGTGAGGAGAGTCGCCGCTTGATATAGGTTCATGACCCCGGCCGTCAATGGCGGCGGCAGAGCACGGTCCCGCCGAGATCGTGAAGTCAGAACGGCTTCAGCACCGCCATAAAGACCGCAACCAGCATCAGGAGGAATGGAACCTCGTTGACGATCCGCCAGAACTTTTCGCTTCGGGGCCGCTCGCCGCGTTCGAACGCCCTCCTCGCCTGAGCATACCAGCCATGGATCGCCGAAATCGCCAGAACCGCCGCGAGCTTCACATGAAACCAGCCGGCGCCAAAGAGCGCCGGGTTTGCGTAAAGCATGAGCCCCGCAAGCGCCCACACGGCGATCATCGCCGGATTGATGATGCCCTTAAGGAGCCGGCGCTCCATCGTCACGAAAAACCGCTCCGCCTCCCCGCCTTTTTCCGCCTGATGATGGTAAACGAAGAGGCGCGGCAGATACATCATTCCCGCCATCCAGGCGATCACGGCGGCGATGTGCGTCGCCTTGATTAGCGGATAGGCCGATAGAAGAAGGTCGCGCACCTACCCTCCCCGTACGATCTCGACGAGACGCGCGACGTTCTCCGGCGGCGTGTCGGGCGTCAGCCCATGGCCGAGATTGAAGATGTAGGGAACGCCTTCAAAGGTCGCGATCAGCCGCCGCGCCGCGCTTTCCATCGCTGCGCCGCCCTTGACGACCAACAAGGGATCAAGGCCGCCCTGGACGACGGCGTGCGGCGAGAGCCGGCGACGCGCGAAATCCCAGGGCGTGCAGAAATCAATGCTGACGGCGTCGCAGGCGCCCATCAGCGCGTAGGCCTCCGCCATCGCCCCGACCTCCTTCGGAAAGAGTATGACCGGCGTCCGCGGGCGCCTGATTTTCAAGCGTTCGGCGATCGCGCGCATCGGCTCGAGGGAGACCGCGCGCAGGGCCTCCTCGGGAAGCCCGCTGGCCCAGCTGTCAAAGATCTGCACGGCATCCGCGCCGGCTTCGATCTGCATCGAGAGATAGTCGACGGTCGCGTCGACAAGGATCGCAAGGAGCTCGTCGATGAAGTCGCGCTCATCATACCAGCGGCGGCGGAGCAGCGCCGGATCCTCGCTTGGGCCGCCGGCGAGCATGTAGGTCGCAACGGTCCATGGCGCGCCGGCGAATCCGATCAGCGCTTTGTTCGGTTCGAGCGCCGACCTCGTGCGCGCGACGGTTTCAAAGACCGGCTGCAGCCTTTCGACGGCGTTTCGCGTTCGGAACCTCTTAAGATCGGCTGCGGCGACAGGCGGCTTGAGCCGTGGTCCCTCGCCTTCCGCAAATGACAGTTCCTGACCGAGGGCGAACGGGATGAGAAGGATGTCGGCAAAGAGAATCGCCGCATCAAAATCAAACCGCCGGATCGGCTGCAGCGTCGCCTCGCTCGCCAATTCAGGATTAAGGCAAAGATCGAGAAACGATCCGGCCTTCGCCCGCAGTTGCCGATATTCCGGGATGTAGCGCCCGGCCTGTCGCATCAGCCATACTGGCGGAACCGACGCCGCTTCGCCGGCGATGACCGCCGCGAACCTTACCTTTCGACTGTCCCGGTCATTCGCCAAGGCGATCTCTTCCTTTCTGAAGATCTTAAGAAAGAAGGACTCTAAGAATTAGGGTGGGTTCCGGGGATAATAAGAACGGGAGCGCTGTTCCCACACAATGTCCGTCGTTTCCACTCCGAATTTCCCATAGCGGCCATACCGACCTCAACAGGTCGGGACAACCTGGCTAAGGCCATGGCCGAACGGCGCATTTACTCCGCATCGCACCGCGCTTTGGCGAAATATCCACCGTTTTCCCGATCGGCTGTCGGCGGAAATTCCAGTCCTTCGATTCCCCGACTGCTTGTGTGGCCGGGTACGGCGCCGTTCGGCGCCTCTGTGTTTCTGGAGAGCGTTGCGCTCGCCTATCCGGCGGATTGTCCATAAGTTACACAGGCGGCGAGCGACATTGGGCAAGCCGCGCTTCGCCGGCTTGGCAGGTGACGGATGCTTGATCGGCCGCATATTCTCGCAAGCTATTTCCACGTTCACCTTGTCTCGGATTCCACCGGCGAAACGCTGAACACCGTCTTTAACGCGGTGACCTCTCAGTTCGCCGCGGCCCGCGCGTTTGAACATATCTACTCGCTGATCCGGTCGCGGTCGCAAATGGAGAAAGTCTTGGCGGACATCGAGGCGGCGCCGGGCCTTGTCCTTTACACCGTGGTCAACGCCGAACTTCGCCGCCTTCTTGAAGCGCGTTGTTCGGAACTCCAGACGCCGGCGATTTCGGTGCTCGATCCCTTCATCGAGGCGTTTTCAGACTATCTCGGACTCGAACAGACGCGACGCGCCGGCGCGCAGCACGAAATGGACGAGGACTATTTCAAACGCATCGCCGCGGTCGATTTCACCCTTGCGCATGATGACGGCCAGATGGCCTGGGATCTCGATCTCGCCGATGTCGTTCTTGTCGGCGTCAGCCGGACGTCGAAAACCCCGACCTGCATGTATCTTGCGAACCGCGGCATCAAGGCGGCGAATATTCCGCTGGTCCCCGGGGCGGACTTGCCGACGCAGCTCTTTGCCGTCCGAAAGCCTCTTGTCGTAGGCCTCATTGCGAGTCCGGAACGACTTGTCCAGCTCCGCCATAGCCGGCTTGGCGGGATGAACGCGGCCGAGCACGCAGACGAATATTCCGATCTCGAAACGGTTCGGTCGGAAGTGCTTCAAGCCAAACGGCTTTACGCCAGGCATCGGTGGCCGGTGATCGACGTCACCCGAAAATCCGTCGAAGAAACCGCTGCGGCCATCCTGACGAAGCTGTCCGCGCGGCGGAACGAGCCGGCATGACCAAACTCATCCTTGCCTCGGGCAGC
>JACADX010000431.1 GCA_013389125.1 Parvularculaceae bacterium
CCGCCGCGGCCACCGGCTTTGCGTTGATGAGATCGTGCGGCATCAGCGTTTCAAGCTCCGCTGACGACATCCGTTCCTTGATCGCGCGCTCCATTCTGAGGAGGCCGATGCGGTACTGGTTCTCCATCAGCTCGCCGACCGAGCGGACGCGGCGGTTGCCGAGATTGTCGATGTCGTCGATCTCGCCGCGGCCGTCGCGAAGATCGGTCAAGGTCTTGAGAACCTTGAGGATGTCTTCCTTGCGCAACGTCCGTATTTGATCATCCGTCTCGAATTCGAGCCGGATATTCATCTTGACGCGCCCGACCGCCGAAAGGTCGTAGCGTTCGGGATCGAAAAACAGCCCGTAGAACATCGCTTCGGCCGTCTCGAGCGTCGGGGGCTCGCCGGGGCGCATGACGCGGTAGATGTCGATGAGCGCCTGTTCGCGGTTTGAGTTTTTGTCCGCCGCGAGCGTGTTGCGCATGTAGGCGCCGATGACGAGGTGATCGACGTCGATCGTGTCGAAATGATCAATGCCGATTTCGTCGAGCAGCTTCAGCGTCTTCTCGGTGATCTCGTCTCCGGCCTCGGCGAAGATCTCGCCGTTCTCGAAGTTGACGAGATCCGACGCGAAATAGCGTCCGACCATTTCCTCATCCGTCAGGAGAAGCTGCTTGAGCCCGGCCTAGGCGAGTTCGCGCGCCGCTTTGGCGGAAAGCTTCTTGCCGGCTTCGGCGACGACCTTCCCTGTCTTGGCGTCGACAAGGTCGCGCTCGAGCTTGACGCCCTTTGCGCGGTCGGGTCGGAACGGCATCGTCCAGCCGGCCTTGGTCTTCGCGTGCGGGACGCGATCGAAGAAGGAATCGAGGATTTCCTCCTGGTCCATGCCGAGCGCGTAAAGGAGCGTCGTCGCCGGCAGCTTGCGGCGCCGGTCGATGCGGACATTGACGATGTCCTTGGCGTCGAATTCGAAGTCGAGCCAGGAGCCGCGATAGGGAATGATGCGGGCGGCGAAGAGAAGCTTGCCCGACGAATGCGTCTTGCCGCGGTCGTGGTCGAAAAAGACCCCCGGCGAGCGATGCATCTGCGAGACGATGACGCGTTCGGTGCCGTTGATGATGAAGGTGCCGTTGTCCGTCATGAGCGGGATGTCGCCCATGTAGACTTCCTGCTCCTTGACGTCGCGGATCGACTTCGCGCCGGTTTCCTCATCGACCTCGAAAACGGCGAGACGAAGCGTCACCTTCAAGGGCGCAGCATACGTCATGTCGCGCTGCTGGCATTCTTCGACGTCGAATTTCGGCTCCTCGAATTCGTAAGATACGAATTCAAGCACCGCCGTTTCGGTGAAATCCGTGATCGGGAAGACCGAGCGGAAAACCGCTTCAAGGCCTTCATTGAGGCGATCGGCCGGCTTTATCCGGCGCTGGAGAAACTGCTCGTAGGAATCCTTTTGGACCTGAATGAGATTGGGCATCGGCGCGGCGTCGCCAATGCGGCCGTAGCTTTTGCGTATGCGTTTCTTTTCAACGAAGGATTGCGCCATCTTTTTCCTCGCATGAACGGCTCAAATCGCGCGAAATGCCTTCGGTCCGCGAAATTCGGAACGAATGCGCGAAAACTCCCGCAGCGGTCGCTCCTTGAGCGCCCGGGGGCTTCAAGCCGTTAAATTGTCAGTTCCCGATTTTTAGAAGCACGTCGCCGAATCGCCTGCCGCCGGCGACGGGTGCGCCCGTCGACAGCGAGTGTCGTTAATAGGCGCGCCGACCAGCCCCTGCAACCCCCTCAGAAGGTCTTGTCAAGAAAAATCTGAACAAGCCCTGCGGGAATCGCCGACCGACGGACGCGCCGAGCGAGGCCCCTGGCGGCAGACCGGCGGACAAAAAGGTCCGGCGGTCCGCAACCAGGACTTGCACTGGCGCTCGCGCCTATTTGAGCTCGACTTTGGCGCCTGCCGCTTCGAGCTTTTTCTTGATTTCCTCGGCTTCCGCTTTGGCGACGGCTTCCTTGACCGTCTTGCCGCCCGCCTCGACGAGATCCTTGGCCTCCTTAAGGCCGAGGCCGGTGATCGCGCGGACTTCCTTGATCACTTCGATTTTCTTGGCGCCCGCCTCGACGAGAACGACGTTGAACTCCGTCTTCTCTTCAGCCGCCGCAGCGCCCGCGCCGCCGGCGCCCGGCATGGCGACCGCAACGGCGCCCGCCGCCGGCTCGATGCCGTATTTGTCCTTAAGGATGGTCTTGAGCTCAGCCGCCTGCAGCAGGGTAAGGCCGACGAGTTCTTCAGCTAGTTTGTTAAGGTCAGTCACGTTCTGGTTCCTCGTTCAAGTGGGTTGTTCGTCGGCGATCAGGCCGCTTTTCTCGTTTCCAGGGTCTCGACGATGCCGGCGAGCTGTGCGCCGGGCGCTGTAATCGCGCCGACGAGGTTCGCCGCCGGCGACATGATCGTTTGCACGATCTGGCCAAGCAGTTCTTCGCGCGAGGGCATCGACGCGAGCGCCTTGACGCCCGCGGGGTCCAACATTTCAGCGCCCATCGCGCCGCCGAGAATGACGAGCTTTTCATTCTTCTTGGCGTAAGCATCGACGACTTTCGCCGCCGCAACCGGGTCTTCCGAATAGGCGATCGCGGTCGGCCCCTTGAAAAGGTTCGCGACCTTTTTCGCCGGCCGTTCGGAAATGGCGATCCTCGCGAGCGTGTTTTTGACGACTTTCATGCCGGCGCCTGCCTTGCGAAGCTCGCCGCGCAGTTCCGTCATCTGTGCGACCGAAAGGCCGCCATTCGCCAGGACGACAACGGCGTTCTTGTCGAACACCCTGCCGACCCACTCGATCTGATCCGCCTTCTGGGTTCTTTCCATCGGTTGATGGTCCCTTCTTCAGCCGGGTTCGCGCGCTGACACCGCGTCAGCCCGCGCCTTATCCAGCGATCGAAGCGAAACCCAGAGGGCCCCGCGCTCAAGCGCCGGAGCCTGCCCCAGAAGGCGATGGGACCTGACCGGCGGAACCGGACGATCCTATGGCATTCTGTCTATGCAGGGCGATTAAGCCTCGCCAAAACCTTCGACGAAGCGCCCGCAGTCTCGGACAGGACGCCGGCCGGCGAGCCGGTCGGCGC
>JACADX010000455.1 GCA_013389125.1 Parvularculaceae bacterium
TCGCCGAGCTGGACGAGGATCGCCTTGCCGCAGGTCCATTTCCCCTTCGCGTCGATCAGCTTCGCCTCGCGAAGGATCGCCTGATAGGCGTCATAGTCGCCGTGAAGATCGCCGACCGCGACGATCGGCGCCGACGCTTCGACGGGTTCAGCCTTCGCCGCGCCGCCGGCGCTGAAAAAGCCGGCCGCGAGCGCGAAAACAAGCCCGGCGACGATAGGCCGAATGATCCCGCTCCGATGCATGAGGCGCCTCCCTGACGGGCTTCAGCCTAACGCTCGCGGGCGCCGAAGACCAGCTTGCGCGGGGCGGTCCCTCGCCGCCTGCGGGCCGGGGATAGGGCGAAATCCGCACCGCGCCCCGGTTCGGCCCCTCGCTTCGGCTCCGTCTGCGACGTCGGCCGGCGCGGGGCGCTAGAACGGCGTGCGCTGAAGCATGCGCGGTTCAGCGGGTAAACGCCGCGACAAACACGGATTAGAGCAAGCGCCCTCATTCCGGATCATGGCGCGAAGCTTTAAGACGCGTTCGCGCCGGCCTAAGCCTCCTTGAAGCTCCTTCCGATCCGTATGCGGATGATAAAGAAGAGGAGCGCGGCGAGCGGCGCGAGCGCCAGGATGAAAAGGACGGGAGAGCCCCTCATCCATTCCGGCATCACCTTCTGCTGGCCGAGAAAGAACGAGCCCGCGGCGATGAAGAGGGAAAAACACATGCGCCAGAGATGGCGCGCGATTCGCGCATTCTCGGGCAGGCGGCCGCGAAGAAGGACATGAAGTTCGCCGGCGGCGGCGACAGAGGCCGCGAAGATGAAAATGGCGAGCGCTTGAGGCGGCGAGCCGTCGATTGATCCTTCGGGCGTCAGCGAGCCGCGATAATTGAACCAGAGGCTGGAAGCGAGGATCGAGAGCGCGAGCGCAAAGCCGGCCCCGTGCCAGCGGCTCGCGGCGATGACGCGGGTTCGCGCGGTCGCGACGCCGCTGATGAGAAGATAGAGCGCCGACGCGCCGGCGATGGTGTTGGTGACCTGCCCCTCGGCGAGGAACGGCGCGACGAGGGTTGCAATCGCATAGCAGACGAACATCGCGGCGACGAACACCGCCCCCGCCGCGCGATGAACGCGCGCGCCCTTTCGCGCGGCGAGCGCGACGGCGCCCGAAAGGATGCCGATTGCGCCGCCGCCGATATGGCCGACGAGGAGCGCGGCAGCGCCCCCGTGCGCCCATGCCGGCGCATCCGCCGCGACTTCAAGCCGGGTCGCGAAGGCCGGGCTGGCGGCGACGGCGCCGAGAAGCGCGGCCGTCGCCCCGACGCGGAAAATCCGGCGCGACGCCGCGCTGTGGGAAACGACTTTCTTCATCAGCCGATCGTCGCAGGCGCGCGCGCGCATTCCCATGACCCGAAAGCTCATCTTCATGATTTTCGAACTCAGCGCGCGGCGGGCGCCTGAGCGTGTTGGCGGCTCCGCGCCCGGCGAGCTCGCCAACACAAAGGTCTTGGGTTATTCAGCAGCAGGACTCTCGTAAACAACGCGCGACCCAAGGGGCTCAAGTCACGGCCGCGGCCCTTTGTGGCGTTGATGCTAGCGGCAGGCGGAACCAATCACCAACAGACTAAAACTCAACATATTGACCGGCAACACATATAGTATTGGCAGTGAGAGCGTTTGTGCGACGCAACAAGCAAAATCACCTACTGGTTGCGCAACGAATTTGGCGCTCTATTCTCTTTTGCCGCGACGCCTTCGCGCATCATCGCAAAGTCGATTTCGGGGGACGTGCGCCCATTAGTTGTACATGATTGATAATTCACCAGACGAGGAAGACAGAAGCTTGCGTGGCCCGTTCGGTTCGGCTGACGGCGCAATTGATGGTGAGCAGGGCTTCATCACATTTCAAGACCATGGAAGTTGGGGAGACTTGGAATTTTCCAGCAAGTCTGTTCGCGAAAGGATTTTCGTAGGACGCCGAGGTTCAGGGAAATCTCGTTACCTTCGCGAGTACGAGCGCATAGCAAGGCAGCGGATGCTGGTCTTTCCACAACAGACTGACACCATCAAGCTGCAACCGCTAAGGATGCTGCACAAGGCAGTCGCCGAACCCGCGCTTCGCGAAGAGCTCTGGATCGACCTTTGGCATGCGGCGACCTGTATTGCGCTTGGAACATTTCTTCTTTCGCGACCTGACGGGGAAGTCCCGCTTCCCTACCCGAGTCGCGCAGAGCTCGAAGACATCGTCATGCGCCAGATTGGGTCGATCTCGGCTCCGATTTCGGTCGTTGCAGCGCTCAATCAGATTCTTACATCCACTGACGTGAGTTACTCTAAGCTTCGCGGTAAGCTTTCGAGCAACGACTGGAATGTCATCGAGAACATCGTGCTTCGTGCTTCTTCGGCGATGAGGCCGATCGCGCTTTTTATCGATACTCTGGATGAAAACCTTGAATACGCGCCAGCAGAGTCGATAGACGCCCAATGCGCATTGTTGATTTATATCACGAGAAAACTCATCGACCCAAATGTCTCGAATAGAGTGCATATCTGCGTAACAGTTAGAGATATAGTGGTTTCGAAATTGCGGGACCATCAGCATTTCGAGCGCTATTACAGCGATCTTCACTGGAAGCGGCTCGATTGGACAAAATCGGCCGCCCGCTATTTCTTTAGGACGAAAATTTCAATGTTGCCGAGCAACTTGATGAAGGGCCCGCCCAACGCCTCCTCCCTCTTCGAGCGATGGCTGGGCGTCAGTTCAGTCCCAAACACAGCGCGCGGCGTCGATGAAGATGTGGAGGAATTCATCCTCCGGCATACGCGCTACCTGCCGCGAGAAATCGTCGAGATCGGGAACGCGATCTGCTCGGAAATTCGTGCCAGCGCGGGCAATTTGGTTAAGGAGAATGTTTGGTCGGCAGTCATTCGAATCGCCGAAGAACACGGTCGACGCGCAATTGAGGTTGTCATCGACCACATTTTGGCGCTGAGCGCGGAGGACTTCGTTTCGATTGAGGTTAGGGCTGGCTATCGAACGCGCGTGCGCGACGCTTTGACAGCGGCTCTAAGGACCGCCCGGAACGAAATTTTTCAGGAGCCGCAAAGACTAGCAATCGACAATACATTTCGCCAGTCGATCCTTGAGCCGAATTCCACCGTATGTTTGTCGGACATCTTATGGGTGCACGGCCTTGTGGGCTATTTGCACCTCGATGAGACGCGCCCGCCGCACCGATCCATCACGATATTCAACACCACAGGAAGCGAGGGGCCCGTCGCCGGCATGAGATTGCCGCACGCAGCGAGCTATCGGCTCCACGCGACTCTGCTTTCGATCGCGAAGGTCGAGATTGAGAAATCAGCACCGTATATCGGAACGAATGAGTAGCCGAATGCGGCCTGAGAACAACTTCGCACGTTGGGCGGATTTTAAACGTCACTTTGCCGAAGATCTTTCATCCGCGGGCCGCCTAATAGAAACATTCGCCTTTCGGGGTCAGGCCGATTCGCGCTGGAATATATGCTCTGCGTTCGACCGGGCCTGTTCGAGCGAAATTCAGGATCGGACCGCATACTATCGAAAAATGTTGGGGTTCTTTTCATACCAAGTGCGTCAGTATGGAGAGGATTTTGACGGGATGAAGGCGGCTGATAAAGCCGCGATTGCACAACACTATGGGATGCCCACTCGTCTTATTGATTGGACGAAGAGCCCCTACGTGGCTGCCTTCATGGCGTTCTCTGCAGCGATCATAGAAAATAGGATGAGCGATGGTGCGCGCGTCGCCATTTGGGCGCTCAATTTGATCGAATACGAAAACGCCGTTGCGGCGTCGCCGGAAGCGCCGTGCTTTTCAAAGGTCGAAACCAGACGCCTCGAAAATGATCGGGTCTGGCGACAGGCGGGACTTTTTATTGAGGCGACATCCGCCGAAGTTGATTTCACCAGCTACGTTGAAAAGCTGGAGGGAGCCGCTGCTGCCGTGATCCTTAGGAAATTCACCATTCCAGCACGGGAGGCGCAGGCGGCGTTGAATGATCTGATTTTGATGGGTCTAACGCCAGCGTCACTTTACCCAGATCGAGACGGCGCAGCCAAATACGTCCAATTGAGAATGGCGTTGGATCGCCACTCGGAATAACCGCTCGCAGGTGCGATTGAACGGCGCCGGCAAGGGATGACGCAGCGCACAATGCGCGGTAAAGCGACCTTGAAGCTCGCAGTCAGACCGGTATGGCCCGCTACA
>JACADX010000199.1 GCA_013389125.1 Parvularculaceae bacterium
ATTTCGGGCTGCGGTGATCCTCGCTCCATTCGCTTCCAACCATGACGACCGAGTCGCCAAAGCTCATTTCGGAATGGGCGACCTTGTCGTTCTCGTCGACGATGACCATCAAGGGCTCGAAACCGAACTCTTCCTCCAAAAACAGGAGCGCCCGCTTCGGATCAAGGTAGCTCAAGGCGCTGGAGAGCCCCTTCGGGCGGTAATAGCTCGTCATCGCGGTATTCCTTCTGAAATCCAGCAATATTTCTACGATTTGTTAATTATAAAGTCAATCGTCGCAAAGCCCCGCGCCGCTCACGGCTTCGGCGAACCGTCCTTTTTCGCTTCATCAAGACCTTCAAGCGCGCCGAGGATGAGGCCTGCAAGCGCGGCAAGCGCGGCGGCGCGCGCCGGCCTTTGTCGGGCTTCCTCGGCCAGTGCGACGTTCAAGGCGCCGCGCCAATCGCCGGTCGCGGCGAAAGCGGCTTGCCGCGGCGGCGCAGGATCGGACGCCGGCGGCTCCTTCCGGTTCGCCTGAGACACGCAGACGGCGCCGACGACGAGCAGGAAGGCGGTTGCGGCGCCGAGAGCCGCGGATCGCGGCAGTATGCCGACCAATATCTCGACCAGCGCGGCGCCGGCAAATCCAAGGCCGATGACGATGAGCCCCGCGCCCGCGAACAGCCACACGGAGCGCCGGAGCGCGCGCTCGCCGCGATCGCCAAGAGCGCGCAGAATGTCGTTCACTTTCGCGTCCTTTCCGCGATCGCTTTGCCGATTGCGTATCCTGCCGCGAACGCCGCGCTGACCGTCATCATCGGGTGCGTTTTCATGTGCTCACGGACTTTGCCGGCTCCGGCCTGGAGATTGCCCGACGCCGATTCCACCGCGTTCTCCGCCTCGTGGAGCGCGGCGACCAGGATCGCCCTCAATCGATCAACATGGCCATGCGCATCCGCGCCGTCCGCCTTTGCGTCCGCGACGTCGCGCTTCAGCTTTTCGACGAGCGCGTCGAATGTCGTCGCGTCGTCCATTTCACTGTCGCCGGGGCTTGGGTCCATCGGGGGCATTCTCGCAGAGCGGTCTGACGCGTGGCAAGCGCACTTCCGCGAAGGCCGGGCTCAGGCCTGGGAAAGGCCGGCAAGCACGTTCACGGCGAGCGCGACGACGAAAACATTGAAAACGAATGCGAGAAGGGAATGAGCGAGCACGAGGCGGCGCAGTCCGGCGTCGATGACGGCGGCGTCTGAAACCTGGCTCGTCATGCCGATGACGAAGGAGAAGTAGAGGAAATCCGAAAACGTGCGGCGACCCGCGCCCGGGAAACTGATCGGCGGCGACAAGGCCGTAAAATACGTATGCGCATAATGGACCGCGAAAAGAAGATTCAAGAGGGTCCAGGCGCCGAGGATCGAAATGCCGGCGAGCGCCGTCGCAAACGCATCCATCGCGCGCGTCGCGATGAGCGTGACGACAAGCGCGAGCGAGGCGAAGTCAAGAAGGAGGCCCGCCACGAGGATGTGCGGGGCGCGCCGGTCGTGCCGGGCGGCGAGCACCGGCAACTCTTCCGCATCGCAGTCTTCAAGCAGAGCGACAATCGCGCCCGAATAAAGAAACGCAGCCGCCGCAAAGGCGAAGAGTGCGGCCTTGAGCGAACCGCCCGAAGGGAGGCCTGCGACCGCGACCGCCGCGAAAATCGTGAGCGCCGCAAACTCGATTCGGTGGCCCTTTCGAAAGAAACGCCGCATGTCGCCGCCCTCCGCTCGCCTTTCGCCAAAAGCGCGAGTTCATGACCGGAAATACCATCATTTTTCTTCGGTATCGACCGACGGAAATTTCCGGCTGGTGCGTTTACATGGTGACGACGGAGCGATCCGGCGTCGCGGCTTTTGACATCGTAAATATGGTCATGCGGCGCGGCGGCTTGCTGCCCGGATGAAGACTCGCCAAGGGACCGACGCATCTCGGATGCGGACGGCTCGTCCGGCCTGCGCCGAAGGGCGCCCGACAAGAGGCGCAAAGGGCGCCGAAACGCGCAACGATTCGCGAAAATGCCGAGTTCGCGCTTGATCGCCGGACGCCCAACGGGCGCCCCTTGCGGCAGGCGGCGGCCTGACAGCGCGCCGCTCGTCCGTACACATAGGAGTGGCGGCGCGCGGCGGGGCGATCAATCGGGCCTTGCGCGAAAAGGCGCCCTTCGGGAAGAGGCGCTTGGCGCCGCTCGGCCCTCGACCCCGCGAGAAACGCCGAAGATCCGCAGCGCGACGGCGCGGAAAGGGCGCCCGATGGCGGCGACGGCGAATTCGCAGTAAGAGGCGCGTTTCACGTGAAACTTCCGAAGGCCCGATGCTCGACCGTCTCTTTATCGACGCAAACATCGCCACGATGGACCCCGCGAGGGACGGGCCCTATGGCGCAGTCGCGAACGGCGCAATCGGCGTCAAGAGCGGCAGGATCGCTTATATCGGACCCGCCGCGAAAGCGCCGGCGGCCGCCAGGCGCGAGACGCTCGGGGGGCGGTGGCTGACGCCGGCGCTCATCGATTGCCACACGCATCTCATTTTCGGCGGCGACCGCGCGGCGGAGTTCGAGATGCGGCAGAAGGGCGCGACCTACGAGGCGATCGCCAAGGCGGGCGGCGGAATCTTGTCGACTGTCGCCGCGACGCGCGCGGCCAGCCTCGAGGACCTCGTCGAGAGCGGAATAGCCCGCCTTGAAGCGCTCAAGAAGGGCGGCGTCGCAACGGTCGAGATTAAGTCCGGTTACGGACTATCCGTCGGCGATGAAATGAAGATGCTGATCGCGGCCGGCGAAGCCGCGCGCGCGACGGGCATGCGGGTCAGCCGGACGCTTCTCGCGCTGCACGCGCTGCCCGCGGAATACGGAAACGATCGCGCCGGCTATCTGCGGCTCGTTTGCTACGAGATGGTCCCCGAGGTCGCGCAACGCGGCCTCGCGGACGCCGTCGACGCCTATTGCGAAGGCATTGGCTTTACGGCCGCGGAGACGACGGCGCTGTTCAAGGCGGCGGCGAAGGCGGGCCTTCGCGTCAAGCTCCACGCCGAGCAATTGTCGAACATGAACGGCGCCGCGCTTGCAGCGGCGGCGGGCGCCCTCTCCGCCGACCATCTCGAATATGTCGATGAGGCCGGCGTCCTCGCCATGGCGAAGGCTGGAACAGTCGCGGTCCTCCTCCCTGGCGCCTATTATGCGCTGAAGGAGACGAAGAGGCCGCCGGTCGACCTCTTCCGCAAGCACGGCGTTCCGATGGCGGTCGCGACGGATTTGAACCCTGGCACGTCGCCGACGCTGTCGCCGACCTTGATGATGAACATGGCCGCGATCCTCTTCGGCCTCACCCCGGAAGAAGCGCTCGCCGGCATGACGCGGAACGCGGCGAAAGCGCTCGGCCTTGACGCTGAGTGCGGCATGATCAAAGAGGGCCTCGCCGCGGATTTCGCGGTTTGGCGCATCAATCATCCCGCCGAGCTTTCCTACTGGATCGCGCATCCGGGGCCGGAGCGGCTGATAATCGGCGGCAAGGACGAGACGCAATGACCGGCACGCGGCGAAACGCCCGCACGATCCGCGCCAGAACCGGCGCGGAGAAAAAAGCGAAGCACTGGACGACGGAAGCTGCCGTCCGTATGCTGATGAATAACCTCGACCCGGACGTCGCGGAAGACCCTCACGGCCTCGTCGTCTATGGCGGCATCGGCCGCGCGGCGCGGAACTGGGAATGTTTCGACAAGATCGTCGAGACGCTGGAGCGTTTGAACGAAGACGAAACGCTTTTGATCCAGTCGGGAAAGCCGGTCGGCGTCTTCCCGACCCACAAGGACGCGCCGCGCGTCCTCCTCGCCAATTCCAATCTCGTGCCGAAATGGGCGACGTGGGAGCACTTCAACGAGCTCGATAGGAAGGGCCTCATGATGTACGGCCAGATGACGGCCGGCTCATGGATTTACATCGGCTCGCAAGGCATCGTTCAGGGCACCTACGAAACCTTCGTTGAAATGGGACGCCAGCATTACAAGGGCGACCTTGGCGGGAAATGGATATTGACCGCAGGGCTCGGCGGCATGGGCGGCGCGCAGCCGCTCGCCGCCGTGATGGCGGGCGCCGCCTGCCTTGCGATCGAATGCCAGCAATCGCGCATCGAAAAGCGGCTTGAGACTCGCTATCTCGACGAGCAGGCGAAAGACTTGGACGACGCGCTCGCCCGCATCGCCAAGGCGACGAAAGAAAGGCGCGCGATTTCGATCGGCCTTCTCGGCAATGCGGCGGAGATGCTGCCGGAAATGGCGAAGCGCGGCGTTCGCCCGGACGCGGTGACGGATCAAACCTCCGCACATGATCCCGTCAATGGCTATCTGCCGATCGGCTGG
>JACADX010000444.1 GCA_013389125.1 Parvularculaceae bacterium
GGCGCGTCGCCGTCGCCATGCGATCGAAAAGGAAAGCCCGACGGCGGCGAGGAGGGCGGCGGCATGCGCCCATCGTGGCGTCGAGATCCAAACGTCAAAGAGACTGGCGACGACGATCAGCGCAATCGGGGCCGCAACGAGGGTCGCGATCGGCGCGAGGCGTTCGATGAAGAGCGCGGCGCGCGCCAAGAGCGCCGTGCGCGGTCCCGGCGGCTCCCGCCGGCTGCCTTCGCGCTCCGCCTCTCCTTGCGTCATTTTGACCGTCATGCTTCTTGCAGATTAGCGGCAGGCGCCGCCGCCGTCGATCAATCGGAGGAGCGGTTCGGCGTCAAATCGCCCGCATCCGTCGCCAGGGCGGTTCACATAAAGGTTAATTCGAGGGGCAGCCGCCTTGGTCTGGTTCATCCTG
The DNA here is from genome assembly GCA_013389125.1 of Parvularculaceae bacterium. Taxonomy (GTDB): domain Bacteria; phylum Pseudomonadota; class Alphaproteobacteria; order Caulobacterales; family Parvularculaceae; genus Amphiplicatus. The sequence continues at coordinate 410 of JACADX010000444.1, forward strand.
TCGAAATCGCGTCGGTCGTCGCTGATCGACGACGCCGCAGCGGCGCGCGCCGGCCGGCGCAATCTCGCGATCGCGTTCGCCCTCGTCGCCGTCTACAATTTCGTCGGCGTTTTCGACATCATCTCGACGATCGCGGCGATCGAGCTTGGCGTCGCCGAGGAGGCCAATCCCCTGATGCGCTATGTGATGGACAATCACGGCGTTGGCTGGATCGCCGCGAAACTCGCGCTGCAGCTCGTCATTTCGGCGATGGTTCTGTGGTTCCCGCACCGCATTGTTCTGATGATTTTCGCGCTCGCGGTCTGGACTAACGGATTCATCGTCCTCAACAATTTCCGCATCGCGCTCGGCGTTTAGCCGAGAGCCTCGGCGACGGCTCTCGCAGCGTCGGCGATCGCCTGGTCGGCGACGCTCGAAAACGCGGTAAAAGACGCAAAGCCGTGGATCTGGTCCGGATAATCGACATGGCGAACCGGAACGCCCGCCGCTTCGAGCGCTTCGGCGTACGCCCGTCCTTCGTCCTTCAGCGGATCAAAGCCGGCGGTGACGACGAGCGCCGGCGCGAGATTCGCCGGCGGCGGCGTCAGCAGCGGCGAAATCCGTTCATCGCGCCGGTCGACTTCCGCCGGCAGATAATGGCCGTCGAACCAGTCGATCGTCTCCCTGGTCAGGAAATAGCCGTCCGCGTAAAGCTCGCGCGACGGGGTCGAATGGGACGACTGCGTGACCGGATAGAAGAGGAGCTGGAACCTGACCAGCGGCGCGCCGGCTTGAGCTGCGCGTCGCGCCGTGACGGTCGCGAGATTGGCGCCGGCGGAATCGCCGCCAAGCGCCATCCGCCGGGGGTCGACGCCGAAACGCTGGAACCGTGCGGCGATGTCGTTGAACGCGGCCCAAGCGTCGTCCGGCGCCGCCGGAAACGGATCTTCCGGGGCGAGCCCGTAATCGACCGCGAAGACGCGAATCCTGACGGCGAGCGCGAGGCGCCGGCAGAGCGCGTCATGCGAATCAAGATCGCCGAAAACGAAGCCGCCGCCGTGAAAATAGACAAGCGTCGGTCGCGTCGCGCCGTCCTCGACATCATAAAGCCGCGCCTTGATCGGCCCCGCGCCGCCTTCAACGGTCTCGTCGCGCACGATTGCGACCGGCGCCGTGGGCGCGTTGAGGAGATCGCGGCTTCGCGCGCGCATTTCCCGGAATTGCTGCGGCGTCGTTTCGCTCAAAGGCGGCGCTCCGAGCGCGGCGATCATGTCAAGCAGGACGCGGGTTTTCGGATCGACGCCAATCGCGGTCATGCCTTCGCCTCGCTCCAGATCGGACTGCGTTCACGCTCTACCATCGAATCGAAGTCGGGTCGCCTGCGAATGACCGCGAAACGTCGGCCGCTGACGAGGACCTCGGGAATGAGCGGCCTTGAATTGTATTCGGACGCCTGGACGGCGCCGTAAGCGCCCGCCGACATGAATGCGACGAGATCGCCCTCTTGCATCGGCGGCAATCGCCGGCCGCGCGCGAAGCGGTCGCCGGTCTCGCATACCGGGCCGACAATCTCGTAAAGGAGCGGCGCGCCGTCGCGGGGCCGGACCGGTTCGATCGCATGATAGGCGTCATAAAGCGCCGGACGGATAAGATCGTTCATGCCGGCGTCGACAATGAGGAAGCGGCTCGAGGCGCCTTCTTTCACGTAGAGGACGCGCGACACGAGGATGCCCGCATTGCCGACGATCATGCGGCCAGGTTCGAAAATGAGATCGACGCCGAGAGGCTTTGCGATCCGCTCGATCAGCGCGGCGTATTCGACAGGATGCGGCGGCGTCGCCGCATCGCCATAGGGAATGCCGAGCCCGCCGCCGAGATCGAGGCGTTCGATCGCATGTCCGTCGCCGCGCAGCTCTCGGACAAGCGCAGCGACGCGTTCAAAGGCGCGCTCGAACGGCGCAAGCTCGGAAATCTGCGATCCGATGTGAACGTCGACGCCGACAATGGCGATCCCCGGCAGGCTTCCGGCCTTCCGGTAAAGCGCGCGCGCCTCGCGCCAGGGCACGCCAAACTTGTCCTCCGCCTTGCCGGTCGAGATCTTCTCGTGTCCGCCGGCGGCGACGTCGGGATTGACGCGGAAGGCGACTGGCGCGCGGACGCCCAAAGACGCCGCGACCTCGCTCAGGGCGGCGAGTTCTCCTTCCGATTCGACGTTGAACTGATGGATGCGGGATCTCAGCGCCGCCGCCATTTCGCGTCTCGTCTTGCCGACGCCTGAAAAGACAATCCTGTCCGGGGCGATCCCGGCTTCGAGCGCGCGCTGCAGCTCGCCGCCGGAAACGACATCGGCGCCCGCGCCTTCCTCGCGCAGGATGTTCAGCACCGAGAGATTTGAGTTCGCCTTGACCGAATAGGCGATGAGCGGTCTTGCGTCCCGGAACGCGTCATGGAAGACGCGGATATGGCGGCGCAAGGTCGCGTCGGAATAGCAGTAAAACGGCGTCCCGACGCGCTCGGCGAGCGTTTCGACGTTCACGTCCTCGGCGTGGAGAACCCCGTCGCGGCGTTCGAAATGATGCATGACGCGTTCTACCGTTCGTGTTCGACCGGCGGCCGCTCATCGAAGGCGACCCGCGCGCGCTTGCGCGCTTCATAGACGGAAAAGCGCGGCTGCGGAAAAGCGGGGTTCGCAAATGCGCCGATCGCGACGGCGATCCGCTCTTCGTCCGAATCGGCCTTCCGCCAGACCGTCGAACCGCAATTGGCGCAGAAGCGGAAGGTCGCGATCGATCCTTCGTCGCCGCGCCGCGCAAAGGCGGAGGGCTCTCCCCACGTCTCCACATTCGCCTTTAGAAAGCGCGCTTGCGCGCCGAAGGCGCTGCCGGCGCGCTTCCGGCATTCAAGGCGGTGACAGACGGAGATTCTGACCGGCGCGCCGGAACAGTGAGGTCGGATGCGCCCGCAGCCGCACGACGGCTCGCGCGCGCTCATGCGCCCGGTTCTTCGGTCGGCTCCGAGGACGGCGTTCGCAAGGGCGCCTTCTTGCCGCAGGCGGAAAGAAAGAATAGCGCGGCGAGGGCGGCCATCATGATCTTCATTTCAGCTTCTCCTGCCAGCGTTTGACCTCTCGCGCGACGTTCGCTGGCGCCGTTCCGCCGTAGGATGCGCGCGCCGCGACGGAGGCGTCAACCGTCAGGCGCTGGAACGCGTCCGCGCCGATTCTGGGTTCGATCCGGCGCAGATCCGCAAGCGTCAGCTGGTCAAGCCGTTTCTTCTTCTTCTCGGCGAGCGCGACGATCGCGCCCGTCGCGTGATGCGCGTCCCGGAACGCAAGGCCGAGCTCACGGACGAGATAATCGGCAAGGTCGGTCGCGGTCGAATAGCCGCGCATCGCCGCCTCGCGCATCGCCGTCTCGTTGACGACAAGATCGCCGATCATGCCGGTCATCGCCGCAAGCGCGAGCGCCATGTCGTCGATCGCCGCGAAGGTCGCGGCCTTGTCCTCCTGCATGTCCTTCGAATAGGCGAGCGGAAGTCCCTTCATAACAATGATGAGCGCATGGAAGGCGCCGGCGATGCGGCCGACCTTGGCGCGGCAGAGCTCCGCCGCGTCGGGATTTCTCTTCTGCGGCATGATCGAGGAGCCGGTCGAGAAGGCGTCCGTCAGCTTTGCAAAGCCGAAATGCGGCGACGTCCAGAGAACGATTTCCTCGGCGAGGCGCGACAGATGGCTCGCCGCGATTGCGGCCGCCGCGAGCGTTTCAAGCGCGAAGTCGCGCGCCGAGACGCTGTCGATCGAATTCGCCGTCGGCCTGTCGAACTTCAGCGCCTTCGCCGTCCGCTCGCGGTCGATCGGATAGGGAACGCCGGCTAGCGCCGCAGCGCCGAGCGGGCACTCGTTCATCCTTTTGCGCGCGTCGCGGAACCGTCCGCGATCGCGCTCGAGCATCTCGACATAGGCGAGGCAGTGATGGCCGAAGGTGATCGGCTGGGCGATCTGCAGATGCGTGTATCCCGGCATCACGGTCGCGGCGTGCTTCGCCGCCTTCTCGACAAGCGCGCGCTGAAGGTTCCTGATCGACGCCGCGATTTCGTCGCAAGACCTGCGCATATAGAGGCGGAAATCGGTTGCGACCTGATCGTTCCGCGAGCGCGCGGTGTGAAGACGTGAGGCCGGTTCGCCGACGAGCTCCTTAAGGCGCGCCTCGACATTCATGTGGATGTCTTCATGGCTTTTCGAGAATGCGAAGGCGCCGGAGTCGATTTCGACGGCGATCGCATCAAGGCCTTTGGCGATGGCGCGCGCGTCGGCGTCAGAAATGATCTTCGCGGCCGCCAGCATGGCGGCGTGCGCCTTCGAGCCTTCAATGTCCTCGCGCCAGAGCCGGCGGTCGACGTCGATCGAGGCGTTGATTTCCTCCATGATCGCCGCCGGCCCGCGCTCGAACCGCCCGCCCCACATTTGGCTTTTCCGGGCGCGCGATTTATCAGTCGCTTTCGTCTTGGTCATTTGAGGCTGCTCTTGCGCGCATTGACAAATCCCCGCCTGTGGCTCGTGGTCTGGCTCGGCCTCGGCGCGGCGGGCCTCCTCTACGTGATCCTATCGGCGGCGTTAAGCGGTCCGGAAAAGAAAGAGGGCGCGCCCGCCTCCGCCGTCCTCCACGACCAGTCGCTGCTCGTCGGCGAGATGGCGGACTTCGTCTTCGCCGCAAGCCCGAGGACAGCGCCGACGGAGGCGTTTCTTCACGACGGCCGCGCCATGACGCTTGCGGAATTTCGCGGCCGCGCGATCCTCGTCAATTTCTGGGCGACATGGTGCGCGCCCTGCCTCACGGAGCTTCCCTCGCTCGACGCGCTTGAAGCCGAGCTCGGCGGCGCCGACTTCGCCGTTGTCGCCGTCGCGTCGGACCCGAAGGGGCCGGACGCCGCGGCGGCGTTTCTTGAAAAACTCAATCTGAAGCGCCTCAAACTCTACGCCGACCCGAAACTCGCCCTCGCGATCGCGACCGGCGGCTCGGCGGTTCTCCCGGTCTCAATCCTTTACGACGCCGAGGGGCGCGAGGTCGGACGCCTTGTCGGCGAGGCGGACTGGACGTCTGAAGAAGCAAAGGCTCTCGTCAGGGCGACGATCGCCTCGACAGGCGCGTGATCGTCTCGGCGGCCGCGCGCGCCGCAGCGTCGAGGCCCTCGTCCGACAGATCGCGCGCCTTGAGCGTCGCGGCCGGCGCGCTTTCAGCGCGTTTCCGGCTGCGGGCGTAGAGCGGATCATAATGATCCCTCATAAGCGCGGCGGCGAGGTCGTGGTGGCGCCCGTCCGTCGCTAGCGTCAGCCAACCGCCGATCGTCTCCTTCGAATGGAACGGTCTTAATCGATCGATCGCCCTTTCGACCGCGCCCGGCGTTTCGATGAGATCGCGGTAGGCGCGCGTCAGGTAGTCGGCTCTCGCCGCAGCCGGCGCCTCGATGATGATGCGGGGCGCGGCGCGCATCGCGGTAAGGATCCGTTTCGGCAAGACGAGACGTCCGATGCGGCTCGATTCCGCTTCGACGGCGATCGGACGCGCCGGGTCAAGCGTGCGCAGCCGGTCGAAGAGCGCCGACTCAAAGAGCTTTTGCGTCGGCTGCGCGCGCGAGAGCTCGGCGCCGAAGACGGACCCCTTGTGCGCCGCAAGGCCTTCAAGATCGATCGTCTGGACGCCAAGCGCGGAAAGCCGGCGCAGGATCTCCGTCTTCGCCGTTCCGGTCTCGCCGTCGATGAGGATGAGGCTCAGCGGCACGGGATCGTCCGCGAGCGCGGCGACGACGGCGCGCCGCCAGGTCCTGTATCCTCCCTTGAGAACGCCGACGCGCCAGCCGATCTGCGCAAGGATCGTCGCCATGGCGTTCGAGCGCATGCCGCCGCGCCAACAGTAAAGGAGCGGGCGAAATTTCGCCCCGCGATCGGCGAGCGCCGTCTCGAGATGCGCCGCGACGTTGCGTGCGACAAAGGCGGCGCCGATCCGGCGCGCGAGGAAGCGCGACTTTCGGAGATAGATCGTTCCGACTTCGGCGCGCTCTTCATTGCTGAGGACCGGCAGGTTGATCGCGCCCGGAATGCGGTCCTCGGCGAACTCCGCAGGAGAGCGCACGTCGATGATCGCGTCAAAGCGCGCGAGCGCTTGCGGCGAAAGATCGGCGACCTCTTCGATCATGGCGCGATCTAAGGGGCTTGCCGCCCGACCCGCAAGATTGCGCCCCGCCGCCCGCTGAGGCATAGCACGGCGCATGACCGAAGAACCGCGCCTTACGTCCCTCGCCCATGGCGGCGGCTGCGGCTGCAAGCTTGCGCCGAACGTGCTGTCGGAAATCCTTGGCGGGGCGGCGCCGAGCTTCGTTCCGAAGGATCTCCTCGTCGACGCGGCGACGAGCGATGATGCGGCGGTCTGGCGCATCGACGACACGACCGCCGTCGTCGCGACGACGGACTTCTTCATGCCGATTGTCGACGATCCTTTTGAC